>CAXBYZ010000001.1:0-83233 GCA_963980215.1 uncultured bacterium
ATGGTTTTAGTTTGGTTAACAATTTCATTGGTAATATTATTAATTTTTATATTTTCTTCTATTTTGGTAATTTTTTCTAGGTTGGCCTTGATGGCTGGAGATTTAGAGACAATACTGCAACAGTCTTTGTAGGGTAGGTTTGTTTCTTTTTCTAGACCAATTTTTTTAACAAGATCAATAATGTCTATTTTATCTATACCTATAAGTGGTCTAAAGATAGGAATATTAACAGCTTGATCGACGGCAACTATGTTTTCCATGGTTTGGGAAGCTACCTGGCCTAGAGAGTCTCCTAAAACTAGGGCTTGGTAGCCATGCTCTTTGGCTATACTCTCCCCGACTCTGGCCATTAGCCTTCGAAAAACAACTAGTTCGTGCTGAACTTGTTTATTGGCAAGATCTAAAATGGCCATTTGATAGGGAGTGTAGCTGGCTAATAAAAGTTTTTTTGAGAGAGTGGAGTTGGATAGTGTATTTACGATAGTTTTAATTTTTGAATCTAAAACTTTGTCTGGGTTTGGGAAAACATGAAAGTGTAAAAAATCTACCTGAGCTCCCCTTTTTCCTAGTAAGTAACTGGCAGCAATAGAGTCAAAGCCACCGGAAAGCAAAGATAAAATCTTACCTGAAGTGCCAACCGGTAAACCTCCGGGGCCTGAAATTTTTTGAGTATAAAGATAGGTGGTGTGAGTAGCGGCGGAGATGTAAAGATTGGTTTCCGGATTGGTTAAATCTACTTTTGCTTTTGTCGACTGAGCAACATCACTACCAACTTTGATGGCTAAATCTTGACTAGTGAAGGGTAAGTGTTTATCTGATCGAGAAGCTCTAATGGCAAATGATTTGGGGTTACCGATAATTTTTCTGGCTACTTTGGAGATATCTTCAAGAGTAGATGGTGATTGATGAATTTGGGCAAACCAAGCGATTCCAAAAATTTGTGAAAGTTTTTTAACACTTTGATTAATTAAAGTGGAGGGAACTGTGGCTAGCAACTGTTTTCTTTGTTTTTCTACTTCAACATTTTTATCTAGAGAGATTTTAATGTTTTTAATAAGTTGGTTTTCGAAATAACTTAAGTTACCTCCTTTTAAGGCAATCTCGGCATATCGAATAAGAAAGTGGGATTTGTTCATAATTAGTATTATAATGGAGAAAATAAATAAAAGGAGAATTTTATGATGAAACCAATTATAGTAAAAGAGTTAAATATTCAAATTCAAGAGGAGCTGTACTCGGCTTACTTGTATCAATCTATAGCTGCATATGCAAAAAGCAAAAGCCTAGATGGGTTTGCTAACTGGTTTGATATCCAAGTAAAAGAGGAGATGGATCATGCTCGTGGATTTTATAACTATATTCTTGATCGAGGAGAGAAGGTAGAGTTGCTGGAAATTGCAAAGCCACCAACAGATTTTAAAGGAGTTGAAGTATTGTTTGTAGAGTCTTTAAAGCACGAGAAACATGTAACTTCAAGAATCCATGGCTTGTATACCTTGGCTGAAAAAGAGGGTGATGTAGCTTTAAAGTCTTTTCTAAAATGGTATATAGATGAACAGGTAGAAGAAGAGGCTAGCGCTAGCATGTATATAGATAAAGTGAAAATGGCTGGTAGCCAGGGCTTACTTTTAATTGACCAAGAGTTGGCTGCAAGAGTTTACACTCCATCTTCGATTCTTGGACCTAACGAAGCTTAGGACAAGATAACTCAGGTTTGATAAAATACCGGTAAATTAATTGCCGGATGGTGAAATGGCATCACCGATGATTCTGGATCATCTATTCTAGGTTCGAGTCCTAGTCCGGCAACAGTGAAAATATATCCACTACTTTGTCTTATATTGGCTTGATATATCAATTATATTTAGGACCGTCCCTAAATTAACCGTCCCTAAATTATCTTGAAGATGGTGAGTGGGTGGGTAAGATGGTAGAGGAAGTCTTTGATGGAGAAGTGACCGTCTTTATTTAAGTCTAAAGGTAAGAGGGTTTTGAATTGAATGGTGGTTTGATCTGAACCAAGGACTGCACTTACTTGTCTAGGTAGATAGTAGTCTTTTAAGATAACAAAGCGGTAGCTTGATTGAGGAATAAGATTGTATAGTTTAATCGGCTGGCTGATAAAGTTTTTTAGAGAGATAAAAAGCTCATTTTTTAGTTCTTGGTTTTGGTCGTAAATTAGAAGTTTGTACTCTACAGGCACAAGATCATTTCTAAAGTATCTACTTGCTTTAATAACAATACTTGGTGGAGGAACTATAGTTATGGTTTTCTCTCTCTGTTGCCCAAATGGAGTGTTTTCGTTTTGAAGTTGTAATTTTAGAGAAACCGGTTGCGTTTTCGCTGGAGTGTGAATAGTAATAGTGTAGTTTGTGTTTGAGTTTGGTTTGGTGGTTTGAGTTGGGGTGAACGAGAATGATTCTTGGGGTAAGTTTGTAGTGATGACTAACTTGGCGTTATCTTGAGTCCAGATGGATTGACCGGTGTTTTTGAAAGTGATGTCGAACTGATAACTTGAAGATTCTGTTAGTTTTTCTGGAATAGTGTCACTGATAATCTTGCTATCGTGGATTTGAGTTGGTTGGCCAGCTACTTTAGTTAAATTTTTGACAGCATAGTAGTGGGGATAGAATTCTTTTGAGTTTGGTTTTTGCCAAGCAAATTTATCAAAAGGTGGCTGAGGATAGTTTAAGACAAAAGGGGTAATAGCAACTAAATTTGATTGAATCCAAACAGACTGAAAAGCTGATCGGTAAAAATTAGATAGAGCAGTGTTGTCTGTAGAAGCACCTAAGATTTTGCCATCTTTGTGGACCCAGCCAGTCTCGGTAATAAAGATAGGTGGGTCTGCTGGTAGACCGTAGTTTGATAGAAAACTCACTTCTGCCTGATAGCTTTTTAAAGTACCCAGACCTGAACCGGTAACTGGACCGGAAAAGCCTGGATTAGGATAGGAGTGGGAGTTCCAACCATCTAGGAGTTTGAAGATATCTGGGTCTGACTGGTACATCTTTGACCAGTAGTCTGAGGCGGTCATGGTGTTGATTGAGTTGGGGGCGGCGGTGTCTAGGCCTGCTGGAAGAATGAAGTAGTCTGGTGAACTTTTCTTTAAAGCCTGATGAAAAACTCTGATTGTTTTGGCGTATTCCTCGGGATTGATTTGATTCTCCCACTCCTTGGCGTGGTTGGGTTCGTTGAATAAAACTATGTATCTATTTTGGATTACCCAATTAAGACTTTCTAGAAAATTGACCCAGTTATTCACCTCATCTAGGTTTGGTTTTTGCCAATAGTCTTTAACTGGGACTGTGGCTAACCTGATAATAGGGATAAGTTTTAGATCTCGACATTGATCTAAGATTTTTTGCCACTTGGCTTTGTCTTGATCGTTTTGACGAATGACTAGAGTAACGTAACCCCAATCTCCCCCTGAACTGTTGACTAAGTTGGCGGCTGGTTCAAGATCACTGAAGTCTAGGGCATGGATACCAAAACGGTTGTTGGTGGTGACTCTAGGATCAACAATGGCTGAAATAGGTTTAACTGAGATAGTAAAAAATATGAGGAAAAATAAGATAATCTTTTTCATGAGTGGCTATTATACCCTGATAGAGTCTTTTAAGTAGCCTGCAGGGTTGAACCTTGCAGGCTAATCGGGAATGCAGTTGGGCCAGAGGTAGGTTTTACCAATAGAGATGAGGTAGGCAGCGGTTTTAATAGATTCTTCGGCGTTATATCGAAGATCTGGATTTGGATCTAGCTCCATAGTGTTTCGATAAAGAGTCCAAGTATTGGGTGAAAATTGAAATAAACCAACGTAAGATAAATTACTGGCTTGAGGATTAAAATCTGACTCACAGACAGCAACATGACGAAGTCTGTTAATATCTAGATTATATTTATTTGAGAAACGCTCGAACAGGTTGTGAATTTCCTCTGGAGAAATTGATGGTTGGGGTGACGGTGAAGGTGTTGGAGTGGGAATTAGTTTTGGAGTTGGGGATGGAGTGAGAATTGGTGTTGGGACTGGAGAAGGAGTTGATGATGAAATTTCTGGTGAGGTGGGAATAATTATTTTTTGTTTTGGTTTTTTTGACCTGGTTGTAACTAGAACTAATGTGAGGACTACCAATAGTAGAAGTTTGATCCGAGACAAAGATTTGGTTAGCATTATTTTACTCGAATTAAAGTTAGATAGAAGTATTTGTACTCACCCTCTTGAATAATAGGAGTTTGTTTGGTGCTTATAAAGTCTGAAAAGTAGTCGGGGAAGAAAACGTTGGCGGAGAAGTTGCCTTTTACATGAGTGACGTAGAGTTTATCTGTAAGCGGTAAAGATTGTTTATAAATCTCTCCCCCACCGATGATAAAGATTTCTTGGTTGTCTAGAGATTTGGCTAGCTTAATAGCTTGATCTAGAGAACTAACAGATTGCCACTCCGGAGTGGTAATGAGATTGAGATTTCTGGTGACAATGATGTTGGTCCTACCGGGAAGAGCCTTACCGATAGATTCAAAAGTTTTTCTACCCATAATAACTGGATGCCCCATGGTAAGTTTTTTGAATCTTTGCAGATCTTTTGAGATGTGCCAGAGTAATTGATTACCTTTACCAATACCTAAGTTGTCGTCGTGGGCAACTATTATTGAAACTGTAGCTGTCATTTTTAGAAACCACCAACAACAGTGATTTTGGCTTTGATTGGTGGGTGATGCTGATAGTCTTTGGTGTTGAAATGCTCAAACTTGAAGTCATCGATTTTCTTGATTTTTTTATCTATTTGCATGGTTGGGAATTTTTTTGGAGTTCTAGTGATTTGCTCTTTGACTTGGTCAAAGTGATTCTCGTAGATGTGAGCGTCGCCAAAAGTGTGAACAAAGTAACCCGGTTTATAACCAGTAACTTGAGCTAACATGAGGGTAAGTAAAGCATAAGAAGCGATGTTGAAGGGCACACCTAAAAACATATCGGCTGAGCGCTGATAAAGCTGAAGAGAGAGCCGATCACCGGTAATGTTGATGTGAAAGAAAGTGTGGCAAGGGGCTATAGCCATAGACTCTTCTCTGGTTTTTGCCATTTCGTAGATGTAGGCTGGATTCCAAGCTGAAACAATGTAGTGCTTTTTTTGAGGTTTGGTTTTGATTTTGTCGATAACCCACTGAAGTTGATCGATTTGCCTGCCGTCTCCGGTGGGCCATTTTCTCCATTGAACTCCGTAAACTGGACCAAGCTCGCCCCATTTTTCCATAAACTTTTCGTCGGCTTGGGCTTTGTTGATAAACTCTTCTAGGGTGAGTTTTTCTACCTTGTCTTCCTCCATGAGTTTTTTATATGGCTTGTAAGCCCAGTCATCCCAGATATGGACATTGTTGTCTACTAAGTACTTAATATTTGAACTACCTGATAAAAACCAGATTAACTCGTGAATGATGCCTCTTAGAAAAACTTTTTTGGTGGTCAGGAGAGGGAAACCTTGGGATAAGTCGAAACGCATTTGGCAACCGAACAAACTTTTTAGCTTAACTCCAGTGGAGTGGCTGACTTTCCAAGTGCCGTTGTCGATAATGTTTTGAAGTAAATCCAAGTACTGGTATTCTGGGTGTTGTTTGGTCATTAGCTTAGAATAGAAAAAAAGATTGCAATTGTAAAGCGCTATTGCTATTATGATTAATATGAAAAAACAAAAAAAAGCTGTTTTTAAAGTGAAAAGATATTTTAAAAAAGTAGAAAGTTGTAAGAAAGTCTGTAAAAAGAATTGGAAAAAAGTAGTCGTGGTTCTTGGTGTTCTTGGTTTGGCATTTTACTTTAAAAACATGCTAGTGGTGGCCTTGGTAAATAATCGGCCAATTTTTAGACAAGCTTACATTAAAGAACTTGAAGCTCAAGGTGGACAACAAGTACTTGATGGTTTGATGACAAAAGCAATGATCTTGCAGGAAGCTAAGTCAACTGGAGTAAGTATTTCACAAGAAGAACTTGATGCTGAGCTAGTAAAAATTGAAGAGATTGCTAAGCAGCAAGAGATGACTTTGGATGAGTTGCTTGAATTGCAGAATGTAAAAAAGAAGGAGCTGATTAAACAAATTGAGATTCAAAAGATTGTTGAAAAAATGGCAGGAGAAGGAGTTGAAGTTAGCGATGAAGAAGCAACTTTATACCTGGAAGAAAACATGGAGTACTTACCTAAAGAAGCAACCCAAGAAGAGTTGATTAATATTGCTAAAGAGCAACTAAAGCAACAAATGTTGAATGAGAAAATTCAAGAATTGATTGTTCGAATTAAAGATGAGGCCAAAGTAGTAAGCTGGCTCTAGACAGATTTTGGTGCTGGTAAAGACATGTTTCTAGTGATTGGTCCGAGTGGAATTTTATCTTCTGGATCGTCGACAAATAAGACAATGGTTTTGCCTTTGTGTTTCTTTGGATAGTAACCTAAGTCGTGCATAACCTGAGGAGAGCCACCAAATTGTTTTCCTGTCCATTTAGCTGGACCAGCATCGGCGATAACGGCAACGACCGCGTGTCCATTTTCCGGATTAATTACCAAGACTTTCCTGTACTTGTACCAATCTCTTAGTTCCCTTAGTCTATCTTTCCAATCTGGTAAGTAGAGGGTTTGAACTGCTAGATAGTATTTTTCTCTTTGGATATCTGCTGAAGCTAGTTGAGCCCTACTTTTTGTAAAGTAGCCCCAAGCTCCTTTACCTGGCGCCATGCCAGCAGCCTGAAAATCTCTATCTGTAACTGTGTCTCCGGGGAATCTTAATAAGTGTTGTTCTAGACCCATGGAGCCGATCTGGTGATTGAGGCGATTGCCATCTAGTTCACCGTAAGCTTTTAAGCCTAAAGTCTTACTAATATCTTTTGAGATGGCGGTGAGTTCTTTTTCGGTAAGGACACGGCTGGAATCCGGAAGAGTTTTTTTTAGTTTGCTGGCTAAGAGTTTTCTTAGTTCTTTGGTAGAGACTAGCCCAAGTGGAGCTCTAAGTTCGGGTGGATTTTCTGGGAGTTTTTTTAGATTTTGGGAACCTGAAGAAAGAAGAAGAGTGCCGGTGAGGGTGGCTCCTGTTAGAAGTTTTTTTACTTTAGATGATTTTTTGGGCATGCTTGAGTCGATTAATTACTGTTTCTTGTCCAATAACTTCTAGGACATCAAAAAGTGGTGGGGTGAAAGCTCGGCCGGTGATAGCAATTCTTAGGGTCATAAAGGCTGGACGTGGTTTTAGATTTTCTTGTTGTTGAAGTTGGTGTAAAGCTGTTTTGATAGATTCTAGGTTCCAAGTTTTTATGTTTTTGATAACTGCTTCGACTTTATTTAAATACTCTTTGGTTTGCTGGTTATCCATCTTTGATTCTTTTAAGATTTCTTTTGGATATAACTCTGGCTGAGTAATGAAGTAGGAGACGAGGTCTTTTACTTGAGATAAATGTTCAATTCTTTGGCTAATCAATGGCCATATTTTTTTGAGTTTTTCTTTGGTTAGTTCTTTTGGGGTGAATTTTTCTAGTCTTTTTAGGATATCTTCTGGTGGTAGTTTTCTTATCCACTGAGAATTAAACCAGTTTAGTTTGTCGATATCTGCAATTGGACCTTGGATGTGCATCTTTTTAAAAGTAAAGTGTTTGATAAATTCTTTTAGGTCAAAGATTTCTTTACCCTGAGGATGATTCCAAACTCTTGTGGCTAGAAAGTTGATAATTGCTTCTTTTAGGTAACCCTTGTCTTGATACCACTCAACAGAAGCGTGACCGTGACGTTTTGATAACTTTGATTTATCTGGATTTCTTAGTAATGGAGTGTGAATAAATTTGGGTGGTTCCCAGTTGAAGTATTGGTAAAGTAAGACATGTTTGGGAGCTGAACTGATCCATTCCTCTCCCCTTAGCATATGAGTAATTTCCATTAAGTGGTCATCGATAACCACGGCTAGATGATAAGTGGGAAAGCCATCTGATTTTAGAATAACTTGATCGTCGATAGTGTTTGAGTCGAACTTAATTTCTCCTCTAACCAAGTCTTTAACTGTGATAGTTTTATTTGTTGGAATTTTAAGTCTAGTAACATAAGACTCTGTTTTAATTTTTTCTTGGATTTCTTTTTTGGATAGGTTACGACAGTGTTTATCGTACATTGGCGGCTGACCTTTTTTCTGAAGATCTTTTCTAACTTGATCTAGTCTTTCTGGTGAGCAAAAGCAGTAGTAGGCGTGGCCTTTGTCGATTAACTGTTTTGAGTATTTTTGGTAAAGATCTAGTCTTTCTGATTGACGGTAGGGACCAAAATCTCCTTTTTTTAAGGGACTTTCGTCTGGAGAAAGATCAAACCACTCAAGAGTATTAAAGATAACTTCTTCGGAACCTTCGACTTGCCTTTTTTTATCGGTGTCTTCAATTCGAAGAATGAATTTGCCTTGATTTTGTTTGGCGTAGGCAAAATCTAGTAAAGCTTGAAGGATGGTAGCTATATGAGGATTACCTGTTGGTGACGGGGCAAGTCTAGTTCTAATCATTTGCTTGAATTGTAACAGAGAAAACAGCTATACTCAAAGTATGGCAACCTTAACGGAAACAGCGGCGGCGGCAAGGAAAATAATTAAGGTGGGGGGATTGTTGTTGGGTGTGTTTCTATTTGTAAAATTTTCTTGGTTTATTTATGTTAATTACATCATGGCAATTAAGCCTCCCCCAAAAGAACCGCCGACGGTGGCTTTTGGTAAACTGCCAACGATTGAGTTTCCTGAAAAACTACATCCGGAGTTAACTTTAAGACTAGAAACACCCTCTGGTGGAACTCCCAACTTGGGTGATAGAGGCACAGTTTACTTGATGCCGACTTTCCGATCGAGTTTTCTGGCCTTACAACAAGCAAATGAGTTGGTGTCTAAAATTAATTTCTTAAAAACACCTAAAGAAATTACAGAGCGTAGATATCGCTGGGAAAATGATGAATTTTTGCCAAGTATTTTGGAGATGGATATTATTGATGGCTCTTTTACTCTAAAACGAAATTGGCAGTCTGACCCAACGATTTTATCTGAAAAACAATTGCCAGGAAAAGAGCAAGTGGTGGTGGAGACAAAAAACTTTTTGAGACAAATTGGTTTGTATACTGAAGATTTAAACGAAGCTCGAATTGAAGTGACGTATCTAACTTTTTCGGCTGGTCAGTACATTAAAGCAGTTAGTTTATCTGAAG
This sequence comes from uncultured bacterium, assembly GCA_963980215.1. Lineage (GTDB taxonomy): Bacteria > Patescibacteriota > Microgenomatia > UBA1400 > CG1-02-47-37 > CAXBYZ01. The sequence continues at coordinate 9,198 of CAXBYZ010000001.1, forward strand.
CAGATTTTGTTCAGGCTGATTTGTATCGGCCAGATGTTGAAGAGATGGTGTCTATGCCCCAAGACCCGAATAAGGGAATTATAAGAATAATTTTTTCTGGAGCAAGAGAAGCTGAGAAAAGAATTGTAGAAGCTGAGTATAATTATTTTCCGGTTAACCTAGAACAGGAAGCTACCTACCCGATTAAGACCGCTAGTCAAGCATGGAGGGAGTTACAGACAAGACAAGGATACATCGCTAGTATTGGAGAAAACACTAGTGAAGTGATTACGATTCGAAGAATTTATTTGGGATATTTTGATGCTGAATCTTCATCTGGATTTTTACAACCGATTATTATCTTTGAGGGTGATAATGATTTTTTTGGATATGTTCAAGCAATCTCTAGTGAGTGGCTAGAGGAACCTCTAACCAATGGTGGTTATTAAAAGCCCACTCAATTAATTGAGTTGACTCTCCAAAACGGTCTTGACTACCTAAAATAACGGTAATAATTTCTTGATTACCTCTTTTGGTGTAAGTGACCAAACACTCACCTGCTAACTCTGTCCAACCGGTTTTAACTCCGATTAAACCATCAAGGTTGCCCAAAAGTTCGTTAATGGTTTCTAAATCGTGAGTGATAGTATTGGTGGTGTCGCTAACCGAAATGGTTTTAGTGTTAACCATTTTTTTAAAAGTGGGGTTATCCATAGCAATGGCGGCTAGAATGGCAATATCATGAACGGTGCTGTAGTGGCCGTAAGAGTCTAGACCGGCAGGGTTTTGAAATTGAGTATCTTTTAAGTTTAGTTCTCTAGTTTTGTCGTTCATGGCTTTAACAAAACCATTTTCTCCCTCTTTGTGAAAGTTGGCTAAAGCTGAAGCAGCGTCGTTACCCGACTGAACCAAAAGACCATAAAGCAAGTTTTTTACGGTGATTTCTTCTCCAGGTTCTAGCTCCATAATTTGACCGATGTTTTCTGGCGTGTTGATTGTGATTACTTGATCTAGTTGGTAGTTGTCTAAGACAACTAAGGCAGTCATGATCTTGGTGATTGATGCTAGGGGGAGTTTTAGATCAGGATTTTTTTGGTGCATAATTGCTTTTGAGTTTTGATCGATAACGATGATTGATTTAGCGGTTAGATATGGGGCATTGATGTTGGTGTAGTTAACTGGATAATCTGAGATAGATAAAAATTGATGATTGGATGGTCTGACTATTGGATTGTCTTGAGATAAATTTAATGAATAGTAGTAGTTTCTGGCTGGAAGAAGAGAAAGGAAAATAAGCCCAAGAATAAAGTTAGTTTTTAGCTTTGGAGAGGATTTAATAAACTTGAGAAAAGTCTTCATTTGATAGATTTAAGGTGAAGTTCCTTTAATTGCTCTGGGGTTGGGATAGAAGGAGCATTTAGAACTGCAGTTTGGCCAGAAGAAATAGTTGGAAATGCCATGACTTCCCTTAGGTTTGGCTCACCGTATAGGACCATTAAGAGTCTGTCTATTCCTGGAGCAATACCTCCGTGTGGAGGAACACCGTACTGGAAAGCGGTGAGCATGTGAGTAAATTCTTGTTTTTGTTCTTTGGTAAAACCAATTAGTTCAAAGATTTTTTCTTGAACTTTTGAATCGTGAATTCTAATAGATCCCCCGCCAACCTCAAAACCATTTAAAACTAAGTCATGCTGAAGGCCCCTAACTTTTAGAGGATCTTTGTCTAGCAGGTGAACGTCGTCTGGGTGAGGTGAAGTAAACATGTGATGACTGGGGGCAAATTGAGCATTACCTGAACCATGGAAGTAGTCTTCCTTTGATTGTTTGTTGAATAGAGGAAAGTCGAGTGTCCAAGCAAAAGCTAGTTCGTTTGGATCTTTTTTGTCCTTTCTTAAGTCAGGTTTATCTGAGCCGTATTTTTTTTGAGCCTCTGAGTGAGAAATTCTTGGCCAAGGTGTTTGTTGGATCTTTTTTTCTGGAAATATCTCTTTGACTAAAGAGGTAAACATTTTTTCGGTGAGTTGGAGAATGTCTTCTTGAGTGACAAATGACATCTCGATATCTAGCTGAGTGAATTCTCCGTAGGCTCGATCGGCACGAGGGTCTTCGTCTCTAAAACATTTAGCAAATTGAAAGTAGCGCTCGAAACCGGCAACCATTAGAAGTTGTTTGTATTGTTGAGGGCTTTGAGGTAAAGCATAAAACTTACCTGCTTGAAGCCGAGATGGAACGAGAAAATCTCTGGCACCTTCTGGTGTGGTTTTGGTAAGAATAGGGGTTTCTATTTCGACAAAATCATGATTGGTTAAGTAGTCTCTGATGAACTTTACTGTCTTAGATCTGGTCTTGATGTTTCTATTCATGCGGGGTCTTCGAAGATCTAGGTAGCGATACTTCATACGCATCTCTTCATTGATGTCGTGACCGTCTCCAGTAACGGGAATTGGTAGTTCTTTTGATTGGGTGATGATGTCTATTTTTTTGGCTTGGATTTCTACCTGACCGGTTTCTAGTTTGTCATTGGCTAATTTTCCGGGTCTTTTAACTACCTTGCCGGTAACGGCGATGACATATTCTGGTTTTAAAACAACATCTAGGTTTTCGGCGATGACCTGAACTAGACCACTTCTATCTCGAAGGTCAAAGAAAACTAGCTTGCCATGACCCCTGACTGAGTTAACCCAACCTTTGAGTAAGATAGACTTACCGACATTTTCTGGAGTGGAAATGACTAAGGTTCTTTTCATAAAGTGATTGTATCTGTAAATCTGGTGGTTGACAAGAAAGAATGATTTGCTATGATAGCAAAGAATTAATATGACAGTAAATCGAGTTTTTAACCACCTTACTATTAAGATCCGCGTTGCGGGGGCCAATTCTTGGCTCTTTATTAACGCAGATCAGGAGGTGGCTTAGAAAGCTAATAAATAATTTATTAACACCTCCTTAAATAAGGAGGTTTTTTTATGGTTGAATCGCAATCACGAGCAGTGTTGGTTAACCGGCAAAGAGCAACGTTAGTATCTGTGTTTGATCTAGTTGCTGATGTTGCTGGGAGTGTTGATGATCATTTAAAAGCAAGAAGTGATCCAAGAAAAAAACTTTTTATTAGAAAATGTTTTTCGGATCCATATTCCTGTAGATCTTCACTTATACAAACAAATGAATGTGGTAGGCATGGTGAGAAAAAAGTGGTGTGCCACCCAGATATAGGACCTAGAGAAATTCCAGAAATAATCGTTGAAAAACAAAGTAATGTGGTAGTATACCAAGCGACTGGGTGTCAAAATCCTCCCATTGAATGTATATATAACAAAAAAACTCCGAATTTAGGTTCAACTTGTAATCATCCAAGAATTAGAACCCCCCAGTCAGGAACACATATTATTCGATGCACTGATCATAACGATAAAAAGCAATATTTTTCATTACAAAAGGATGGCTTAGGAGCAACAATCGATGCAATTAATAAGTAAAAAATGAGTTAGAGTTGAGTTATAATTAGTTGGTATCAGCTAAGTGTTTATAGACTTTATTTTTAGCTGTAAGGTTTTGTTGCCGTTCCACTCGTTTTTATCGATAGTGTAGATAATATCTATTTTTTGACCTGATTTTAACTTGGTGGCTTTGGCGCCGAGATTAAAAGCGATGGCGGGCAGGTTGTCCTGCAGGGAGAGTCCTTGCAGGTTAGTGATAGGCGGATTGGCGGTGGGCGATGGAAAAAATGGTGATGGTTGAGCTTTTAATTGAGTAAATTATTCGGTAAGGCCAAGCTCTGACTGAGTATAAATCTTTTAATTCACCTCTTAAAATTTTGCCGGCTTTAGGGTCGTTGGTTAGGGCTTCTAGTTTTCTGACTATTTTTTTCTTTTCAACTAAAGGAAGTTTTTTGAGTTGTTTAATTACTTGAGGTTTATAAACAATCTTCATGGAGTTAAACCAATGGCTTTGAGCATGTCTGAGTGAGAGATAGTATTTGTTTCTTTTTTACTTTGACGTATAGCGGATAACTCTTTTTTGTTTTGTAAGATATCGAGAGTTTCTTGCCAAGACTCAAGCTCTTTTTTACTAATTAACACTACTGGTTCCGAACCCCTCAATTTAATAACAAAACTTTTCAAGCCAAGACTGGCTGACTTGATGATTGAGTAAAGATTTTCCCTAGTTTCGCTTGCTGTAAGAGTTGCTGAATAATTCATATTAACATATCGTACTATTACTCGTACTAGTTGTCAAGTAATAGATTTGATTTTTAGCTGTAAGGTTTTGTTGCCGTTCCACTCGTTTTTATCGATAGTGTAGATAATATCTATTTTTTGACCTGATTTTAACTTGGTGGCTTTGGCGCCGAGATTAAAAGCGATGGCGGGCAGGTTGTCCTGCAGGGAGAGTCCTTGCAGGGTGAGTTTTAAGTGTTTTTGGTCTTGGCCAACGGTACGAAAATCTACAAGCTCAACCTTTTTACTAATAAAGAGGGGTGGTTTGTTGCCAAAACCGCTTGGTTCTAGTTTTTCTAGTTCTTCAAATAATTCCCAGTTAATATCTGAAAGGTTTAGCTGACAGTCTATGTTTATGGTTGGGGTAAGTTGGTCTTTGGTAAGTTCTTTTTCTGCTAAATCTTCTAGCCTCTTTTGAACTTCTGGTAAGTTAACGTTTTTAACAGTAAAGCCGGCGGCCATTTGGTGACCACCGTGTTCTAAGATTATGTCTTCCATGCTTCTAATAGCTTTTAAAACATTAAAACCTTTGATGGATCTAGCTGAGGCTTTTGAAAATGTTTCTCCCATGGAGACGACAAAGGCTGGTTTGTAGTATTTTTCTACTAAACGGCTGGCAACTAGACCAACAATACCTTCATGGTAAGACTGGTGTTGAACAAAATTTAGTTTCTTCTTTGATTGGTTGTGCTCGATTATTTGATTGTTGGCATGAAAGTACATCTTCATGGTTTTGTCTTGTCTTTCTAGGTTGGTTTGGTTTAGGTTGTTGGCTAGTTTGTTGGCTTTTTCTAGACTGGTGGTGCAGAGAAGTCTTAGAGAATCTAGAGCGTGTTCGAGTCTGGCCATGGCGTTTAACCTGGGACCAATCATATAGCCAATTTGGTAAGTGGCGATGGTTGGTAACTCTATCTTTGAAACTGAAGCGAGGGCATTTAAACCAATTCTTTTGGATTGTTTTAGTGACTCTAGGCCAAATTTAACTAAGGAGCGATTGGCTTTGGTAAGAGGAACCATGTCTGCGATAGTACCAATGGCAACTAGTTCTAGTGAAGTTTCTAGGTCTTTTAACTCTCTTGCTAAAAACCAAGAAACACCAACACCAGCTAACTTTGTGGTGTGAACAACACTAACTACTTTTGGGTAGTAGGGTTTTTTGTTTTTTACTTTTGGTTGGTGGTGGTCGGTGATGATGACATCGATACCCTTTTTGGCGGCATACTCAGAGCCTTTGAAAGCTGAGATGCCGTTATCTACAGTGATGATTAACTGACAGGGTCCATCCTTGTCAGAGAGAATTTGGTCGATGCCATCTGGAGATAGACCACGGATAGTGTCGCCTCTTCCGGGAATGTAGGGCATGACCTTGGCTTTTAAAGCGTGAAGAGATTCCCATAAGACTGCTGTAGAAGTGATGCCGTCGGCATCGTAGTCTCCGTAGATATAGATTAGCTCTTTATTCTTGATGGCTTTTTTGATACGAGTGACGGCTTTTTTTAGTTGAACTTTGTTAATACCCACATCCTCTGGTTTAATTTTTTCTGGATCGATAGGGTTTAGAAAATCTTTTTGGTCTGCTTTGGTTTTTATGCCTCGATTAATTAAGATAGCAGAGATAATTTTATCTCGTCTTTTTTTGAGATCAGTATCTTTTATTTTTGATTTGATTTTTATTATCTTATCCATAACGGTTATAATCATAACATATGGAAGTTTTGCTACCGAAACTAGTCGTAAAAGTGATGGGGGTGCTGGAAAAGGCCGGATTTGAAGTATATGTGGTAGGAGGAGCGGTGAGAGATTTGCTTTCAAAAAAGAAAGTTTATGATTGGGATTTTACTACTAATGCAAAGCCTGAAGAAATTACTAAACTTTTTGAAGATAGTTTTTATGATAATGCTTTTGGAACAGTTGGAGTAGCTGAAAAACATTTGGGTGGTGATGGTGATGGTGTTTTTGAGATAACTACTTTTAGAAGTGAGGGAAAGTATAGTGATAAACGCCGACCAGATAAAGTGGTTTGGGGGAAGAGTTTGGATGAAGATTTAAAGAGAAGAGATTTTACTATTAATGCGATGGCGATTGATAAGAATCTAAAGATTATTGATCCATTTGATGGCCAGAAAGACTTGAAAGCTAAGATTGTAAAGGCGGTGGGTGCAGCTGATGTACGATTTAATGAGGATGCATTAAGAATGATGAGAGCTATTCGAATTGCTGCTCAACTAGGATTTATTATTGAAGAAAAAACCTTGAAAGCTATTAGCAAGAACTCAAAACTGATTAATAAAATTGCACTTGAGAGAGTGAGAGATGAGTTTTTAAAGATTATTGCTTCTGACTACCCAAAAGATGGGGTTTTGATGTTGTTTAGTAGTGGTTTACTTGAACTTATTATTCCTGAGTTGATTGAGATGCGTGGAGTTGATCAAGCTGGGCACCACACAAAAGATGTGTGGAACCATAGTTTGGATGCACTTGAAGCCTGTCCATCTAGTAATGTGATTGTGCGGCTTGCTACCCTACTTCATGATGTAGGTAAGCCAAAAGCCAATATGGATCGAGGGGTGGGTAAAGAGATTACTTTTTATAACCATGAGGTGATTGGAGCCAGAATGGTGAAGAAGATTGCCAGAAGACTTAAGATGAGCAAAAAACAGATTGATTTACTCTGGCTACTGGTACGCTGGCATATGTTTGCATATGATAGCCACATGACAGATAAATCAATTCGAAGATTTATTAAAAGAGTGGGGGTAGAGAATATTTCTAAAATGATGGATTTGAGGGTTGGTGATCGAGTCGGGGGTGGAACTAAGGCAACTAGCTGGAGACTGGAAGAGTTGAAAAAAAGAATTGTGGAAGTTCAAAAAACGCCAATGCAAGTGAAAGACTTGAAAGTATCTGGCCATGATGTGATGGAGATTTTAGAGATTAAGGGTGGGAAAAAAGTGGGTGAGGTTTTAAATATCTTATTTGAGGAAGTGATGGAAGATAGCGAGAAAAATGAGAGGGAGTACTTGTTAAAGAGGGTTAAGGAAGTTAAATAAGACAATTACCTCTATCACACCTTAGAGGTGTGATTTTTATTCTTCGAAGTCGAGCATGACTTTTTTGATGTTTTGAAGATTTCTTTGATGGTCGGCGTGATCGTAAACAAAATTTCGATATGAATTTTTTTGCTTAAAGTAACTTAGAACAATATCTTTTTGACAGTAGTTGGTATTGGTTAGATGTAGGTATTCAGGTAAAGATGAGTATTGATACTTATCTAACTGATTAATATTTTCCGCCAAACCGGCACTGTAGGGATTTAAGTGGATGTAGCGAGAGAGATGTAGTAATTGTGACTCTGTCTCAACTAAAACAGATTTAAATTTACCTTGAAAAATGGGGCCAATTCTTTTATTTTTTGTATTAAAATATCGAGTATAACTATTGGCAAATTTACTCATAAAATTAGAGATGCCGTTGTCAACTGATTGCTCTAACAGTAAGTGAAAATGGTTCGGCATAAAACAATAACTAATTATTTTTACTAAATGCTGTTTAGGTTTGTTGGGCTTTTTATCTTTATCGAGGAATTGTTGACGAGAAAAATAGGAAAATCTAATTTTTGGAGATTCTTCTTGATAATAAAGCAGGGTATCTAGGCAGCGCCAATAGTGTCTTTCGTCTAAGAAAATTGGCATTGAAGCAACTCCGCGGTTAAAGATGTGATAAATGCTGTCTGTAATTAGAGGAGTTTTTCTCCCAGGCATATTTTTATTATAACATTCATCTACCTACCCCCATCACACCTTAGAGGTGTGATGTTTGGCCTTGAGATCCTCCCAGAGGACAAGGAGGGGGGCAGCGGTGAAGGTGGATGAGTAGGTGCCTGAGATAGTACCAATAAGTAGAGCAAAGACGAACCACTTGGTGGTGTCGCCACCCAAAAGATAGAGGGCAAGCAACATGAATATAATTGTTAAGGAGTTGTTGACTGATCGACCAAGAGTCTCGGTGACAGCTTTGTTGACTAGGTCTGTGTAGGACAGCCTGGGGTAAAGTTTGATGGATTCTCGGATACGATCGTAGACGACGATGGTGTCGTGAACTGAGAAAGAGAGAATGGTAAGGATGGCGGTGACAAAGAGAGCATCGACTTCAACTCCCCTAGTGACACCTAGGTAACTAAAGATACCAACAGTAATAAAAGTGTCGTGAAGCATGGCCAAGATTGCACAGATACCGTACTTTTTATCTTTAAATCTAGTGGCTACGAAAACTAGGATAAAACCGGCAGCGATAAAGACACCGATGAGAGTTTTTTTGATTAACTCTTTACCCATGGTTGGACCGACTGTCTCGAAACGAGTTTCTTCTACCTCCCCTAGCTGGTCTTCTAGGGTTTGTTTTATGGCTTGATTGGTTTCTTGATCGAACTGCTGAGCTTTAATGACAAAAATGTTGTTTTCTTGTTGTATAGCTTGATTTAAGATAACGGTATCTTCAACAAGATTGGTAATTTTATCTAGTGACAACTCTTGGTCTTCTTTTGGAGTGATTGATATCTCTAAGATAGTTCCCCCAGTAAAGTCGACTGCTGGTTTTAGCCCGTGCTTGATTAGAAAAAAACTACTGGGAATCAGAAATAGTAAGGAGAAGAGAAAATAAAGTGTTTTGTACTTCATGAAGTTGATCATAGTAGTTTAGGTTCGGAACCTAATTCTCCTCATTAAGGTTCTGGTGACAATAATACCGGTGAATAAACTGATAATAACTCCAACTAATAAAGTAATGGCAAAGCCTCGAACCATTCCGGAGGTATTTAGAAAACTAAAGTTAAATGGATTAATTAAAACTAGACTAGTAATGATAGTGGCTATGTTGGCGTCTTTGATTGAGTCCCAAGCTCGACCAAAACCCAACTCTAGGGCAACTGCAAAAGGACGACCGCTTCTTAACTCTTCTTTGAGTCTCTCAAAGATTAAAATATTACTATCGACAGCCATGCCAACAGATAGAATGAAACCGGCAATACCTGGAAGTGTTAGGGTGACAGGGATGAGCTTGTAGATAGATAGGGTGATAAGACCGTAGATAAGAAGAGCAATGTTGGCCAGCAAACCATTGAGACCATATAGAAGAACCATAAATAACATAACTAGACCTAATCCAACTGAACCAGCGATGATACTTTTTTGAATTGAGTTTTGGCCAAGAGTGGCGGAGATGTTTTTTTGTTCGATAATCTTAATTGGAACCGGAAGAGCTCCGGCGTTTAGTTGGATGGATAGTTCTGAAGCGGCCTCTGGAGTGAAGTTACCGGAAATGACGGCTCGACCGTCTTTGATTTCTTCGTTGACAGTAGGAGCGGTGACTAACTGGTTGTCTAGAAATATGGCTACTGGTCTATTAATATTTCGTGAAGTGATGTCGGCAAATTTTTCTGAACCTTCTTTGGTAAACTCTAAGCCAACTACCGGCTGGTTAGCAGCTCCCTGACCACTAGAAAATGAGACAAGGGATTTTTTTAGATCTTTACCGGTAAGACCGGTGGACTCGAATGAAAAAACACGGGCAAAGGCTGATGGACTAGCGTAGTTGACTTCATTGGCGTCTTGGCTAGTGTCTTCTCTAAAGTCTAGCTGAGCAGTTTGACCAATTAAATTGATAGCTTGTTCAACTTCTTGAACCCCCGGGAGTTCGACGATGATTCGATAAGAGTCTTTTACTAAAGAAGTTTTGACGATTGATTCACTAACACCGTAAAGGTCGACTCTTCTGGTAATAATTTCTTTGGCTGATTCTAGAGCATTGGCTTTATCTAGTTCTTCGATTAGGCTCATATCTGTTTCTAAAACTAAGTGAGTGCCACCTTGAAGATCTAAGCCCTTTTTTAGGTTTAGATCCCGAGTAAAAGTTGATGAACCTAACTTTAGATTAATGCTTGGATGTGAGATGGTGGTGGAGAAATTTTTGTTGAATATGTTGATATTTATGGGGATGTTTGGAAGGTTTATGTAGATACAAATTAAAACCAATAGAAAAATTTGGAAGAGACGATTTTTGAGTAACTTCATAATGTTTGAATGTTGCTTTCGATAGAAAGTTGTTTGGCACCCTTGAAGGTGTAGATAACTTGGCCAGTTTCTAGAATGGTTTTAACTTTGACTTGGTCTCCAGTTTTGACACCAACTGATTTAACAAATTTTGAGGGAATAGTAACCCCGATACTGTTGCCGACTTTCATGACTTGTTGTTTCATGTGGCTTAACTAACCATTTCTTCTTCGTCACCGATTAACATGACTCGGCCACTTGATAGAATATTTTGGATAAAAGGATCGCGACGGGATTTTCTAAATTGAAATTCATCTATAGCCATGGGGGCGTAGTTGATTTCTTTTTCTCTAACTGATTCTGACTTTCTAACTAACTTATTTAACTCGGCCATATTGACAGCACCAACCACCAAGAGATCAATATCTTCCTCTGACTTTCTGGGCATTTGTCTAGCGTAACGACCAGAGAGCATGGCAAACTTAATGTTGCCAATTTTGTTTTTGTGCTTGATGATGTCTGCGCCTAAACCAACAGTTTTAGCTGTCAAGCTAATTAGCTCTTGGTAGAAAGGATAGGTTTTGACAAAGAAGTAGTAAAGGCGATTACCTCGAGGTTCTTTTTTTACTAAACCTCTTTCTTCCATTCTAGCTAGTTCTCTTCGAACGGCATTGATCTCTTCATTGGTGCTTCTAACTAATTGACGAACATAGAACATTTCTGAAGGATCTTTAAGAAAAGTTTGAATTAACTTTACTCTTACCTTTGAGACAAATAAATCTTTAAGGTTGGCCATGGGCCTCCTTTGTCGAGCAGATGTTATTAATAATCAACTTTTGTACCGACTGGTAGGGCGGATATCCAGATACGCCCTGGATTAAACTTAATCTCTTTACCTTTTTCGTCAAAGAAAGTAGTTCTCTTGAGACGACTGGCTTTGGCCCATGTGCCTTCAATTAGATCACCGTCTTTGACGATGTAGGCTTTACCTTTTCCGGTAGTACCAAGTAGTAAGTGAACGTTACCTGGGTAGCCGTCGTTGGCTTTTCTTTCGGTAACAAACTGGAGAACGAGGTTTTTGGTGGAGAGTTGTTCATCTAGATTGATATCCATATGAGGCTTGGCTCCATTGGTTCTTTTATAGGTGTTGGTTTCTTGATCATATTTCCAAGAAACGGCGTAGTTTTCGTCTTCCCAAAAGTTGTAGTCAATCGTGGTAATGGGACCGGTTTCACTTGACTCTTCTTTAACAAAGCTCCATGGTAGGTAGTCGTCTGCCCACTCTTCCTTGTCTTCGTTAATGTTAGTGTAGCCACGTTTTTCTCCGATAGCCCAGAGTTTTTCGGTAGTGCTGTACATGGTGTGTTCGGTGGCCACGGTACGACCAAGTCTTTCGTAGTCACGCCAAAAAGTGGGGTAACCAATAGAGAATTGGTTCATATCTGTGGCTCCACCCCAACCATAAGTGTTGATCTGACCTAAAGCGTTGGCTGGTCCGGGGGTGTTGGCTCCACCGACGTGAGCGTAGAGGGGGAAGTTGTATTCTGAAGCCCAGTCTAGAAAATATGTGCGAGCACTTCTGATTGGACCTAGAATGGAGTCATAAGCTGAAGCTTGGCAGTAAAAAACTGCCATAAATCTGGTGATACCACCCTCGGCAACGGCTTCATAAATTATGTCTGCATCGGATAAACCAGATTGAGGCCTGGACTCTAGATGGTTTTCGATCATGACGGCTAGTGGTCTTCTTGATTCCCAGACTTTTTGTTCTGCTTTGGTGTAGCTAGCTCCATTTAGAGGACAAGTGGCTGACTTTGAACCGGAGATATCAAAGAGGGATTTTCTGGAGGAGTTTGCCTCTTGTTCTTCACTACCAATTCCGTCTGGCAAAGGGGAGGTAAAGATAGAGCCTGATTTTGAGAGGTAGGTAAATGTAGCGTATGAGAAACCGGTTGAGAGTAAGTAAATTCCAAGACCGAGGAAGATTGCTAATGATTTTTTCTTGTTCATAATAATACTTTCCTTTACTTTGCAGTTTGGATGGCCTTCTTCTCTTCGCTGGAGAGCTTAAAGCCATCTGATTTGCCATTTTTAATTGTTTTTGCGTAAAACCTAGTGGCATCACGCGAGTGTAGTGAGCTTAACACAAAACCGGTGTCTTTTTCATCTAGTAAACTTAGACAAAAACTTTGATCGCCTCCAGTTTGAGGGAATGGGTTAAAACGAATGAAACCAATTTTTTGGATGTGAGACTTCATCTTGGTTCTAGCAAGACTTAGTGACTTGGTTAGGGATTCTATTTCTTTTTGATTTAAGTTGGTTTGATTTAATATTCCTGATAAAACAGTTTTTAAGTCTTTTTTGGTAATGTTCTTGGTGAGTTTATTGTAGTGGTAGATAGATCTGATTGAAAAGACAGTTAGAGTAACGAGCCAAACAAAGAGGCCTAAAATGATCCATTGTAAGATGTAGGTTTCGAGTACCATATGTAATCGATTTTGAGGCTTGCAAGTAAATTTGTCAACGAGAAGATAATATAGTGATATAATTTTGGAGATGGCAAAAAGACGAACGAAAAAACAAAAACAAAAAATTCAAAAAAGACAAAATGAAGAAAAGGTAGTGGTAAATAAGTATAAGTTTGAAGTGGAAAAGAGTAAAAAAAGATTGGCAACTGAAGTGAGAGAAAAGACGGAAGGGTTGGCTGATAAGAACTTGATTGTGAGAGATTTATTAAAATCGATGATAATCTCGATAGTGATTTTGGGATTATTGGCTGGAATTTATTTTTTATTAAACTAGAAGCTTACCGTTTGCTAGAATTGGTTTGCCGTTGACTAAAACTTTTGATTCTTTTGAAGTCATGGATTTAACTAGATCCCAGTGAATAGCTGATTTGTTGATGCCTCCCCCGTCTTTATCTTGGTAAGCACTACCTAAAGCCATGTGAATAGTGCCACCAATTTTTTCGTCAAATAGGGTGTTTAGCATTGGTTTTTTGATACCGTAATTGGTGCCGATAGCAAACTCACCTAAACGCTTGGCGCCTTTGTCTGTGTTAAGAGCGGCGTCTAGGTATTTATTGCCTTTTTTGGCTGAGGCTTTAACGACTTTACCTTTACTAAACTCAAGAGTGACCCCTTCAACGATATTGCCTGATCTTAATGATGGTAAGTCAAAGTAGACTTGACCTTCTGTTTTGTCATCTAGAGGTGCTCCAAAGACTTCTCCATCTGGCATGTTGTACTTACCGTCGGCTTTTTGAAATGTTCTATCAGTAAAACTTAAAGTGAGGTGGGTTTTTTCACCAATGACTTCTATTTTTTTGGCGTTATCGAGTTTTGCTTTTAGTTTGGTTAAAGTCTTGCCGATTTTACTCCAATCTTGGAGACAAGCTTTAAAGTAGATGTCTTCAAGTTCATCTAGAGAGATACCGGCTGATTGGGCCATGCTTTGACTAGGAAACTCGGTTAAAATCCAAGGTTTTTTGAGCATGATTTTTTTGATGGGTTCACTGGACTTGGCTGTGATCATTAATTTCTTTGGGTCGATATTTGATAAAGACCTGCTGTTGTTGGCTGAGTAAAGTCTGATGAATTTATCTGCCCAGTTGGCTAGAAATAGAGAGATTTCTGGCTTTTTTTGAAGCTGAGCTTGGGAGGCATTTTTGTAAAAAAAATAGTCTAGGTCTCCCGGTGAATAAACGGTGTGAGGAAAGGCGCCTTTTTTTAAACAAAGCTTGTAGACTTCTTTGGCTAAAATCCAAGCATCTTGATTGGCTGAAATTAAAACTTTATCGCCTTTTTTGACGTTGACTGAGTAGTCGGTCAAGATACTTGCTAGTTTGGAAACTTTTTTGTCTACCATGGTTTGTATGGTACCACTTAAAACCAGTTAAGAGAAGATATTTCTTCTGTTATTAACCTAGCTATTAATTGATGACCCAACTCACTGGGGTGAATGTGGTCTTGAGCACTGATGTATTTGAGATTACCGTCTTGGAAATTTAAACTTTGCTCGTAGGCATTTACTAACGGAAGTTTTGAGGCAGAGACATACTTTAAAGTATTTTGGAGATACTTCTCGATTTTGTCTGCATGAAAAAGGCGTGTTTGGTTATCCCAAAAGGCTTGATTTTGGCCGAGACCAAATTTTTGTTTATTGGGAGCGATGGTGGCTAGCAAGATAATCCTAATGTTGTTTTGGGTAGCTAGTGTAGTTATTTGATTAAAGAGCTCCCACTGATGATCTAGACCCTCATCTATATCTAGATTGAAGGGATTGTAAGCAAAAGAACCGATAACAAGAATGTCTGGAGCTAGAGAGAGAATGCTTTTGTAGGTTTTGTCTTTGTAGGTGTAGTCGTTGGTCATCCTAAAAAAACCGTAATCCATGTCAGTGGAACTAACACCATAGTTTAAAAGTGTAAATTCTATGTGAGGGAAATTCTCTTGTAGTTCTTTTTTTAAGTATGGCAAATCTTGGCCCATGGTATCTACCATTGAGTCTCCTAGAATAGCGATGGTTACTTTTTTTGGAATCTCTGAAGGTGGAGCGGGGTCTGGTTTATGTTGCAAAAATCGATAGAAAAAAGTTAGAGTGCTAAGTACAACTAGAAGAAAGAAGAAAAAATTAATTTTTTTTAGATTCATCTTTATTTAATTTTTGTAAATATTTTTTTAGTTTAAACACAGCTTTAGATCTATGGCTAACTTTGTTTTTTTCTTCATCTTTCGATTCGGCGTAAGTTTTTTTTAAGTCTAAGCTATAGAAAATAGGATCATAACCGAAGCCATTATTACCAATTTCTGTTTTAGTGATAAGACCGTGAGATTCACCGGTGAAGGTTTTTACTGTCTTGATTTTAGGGTCAAATAGAGCAATAGTGCAAACGAATTTAGCAGCTCTTTTGTGTTTTGAAACATTTTTTAGATACTTTAAGATTTTAAAGCGGGCGGATTTAAAGTCTCCTTGGGCGAAACGCCCAGAGTAAACACCAAGCTGTCCCTTTAGTTGATCTATTTCTAGACCTGAGTCATCGGCAATGGTTAATATATTAGCTTTTTTACCGTATTGAGTGGCTTTTAAAATGGCATTTTCTTGGTAAGATTTACCTGTTTCTTCAACGTCAAAGTTTTTGTCTATAGTAGGAACGTCATTAAGACCAATTAGTTTGATTGGCAAGGTTTCAAGAATTTGTCTGTATTCTTTTAGTTTGCCTTGGTTTCTGGTGGCAAGAAGTATCATATTACTTTAAATAACTAAAGAATTGAGGATTGAGACCAACCATTAAACTCCAGATAATGTAGGTGACTGAGCCTGAAAGAGAAATAATAACTGACATTAAAGTCCATGGTCTTTTGGTTAATGATAGTTGATGTTTTTTAATTAACCACAAGATAATTACTAAGAAAATAATCATGGTTGGAAGACTGGTGAAGATAGAAAGATTACCTTCGCTCAAGTTTAAACCCCAAAAAACTCCAATGATTAGATTAATAATAAACATGATGTTTATTTCTAGTTTTTTTATTGCTTTTGATAGTGGTCTTTCTATCTCAAGTAGTGACATGATGAAAAATGAAGAAATGGTTGAAAGAAAGAGAAAGATGTGTGAGATGGTTTCGTCTAGTAAGTCTGCAAACTGGTAGATATCTAACCAATTAAAAGGTAAAAATAACTTAATAGAATCAAAAATTAAGTGAGCGATGACAGATAGCCAACCGAAAAATAAGACAATGTAAAGGCTAAGTTTTAGCTTTGAACCATTAATGATAGTGGGGCCTGTTTTTTTATTTTTTCTAGCAGCATTGAAAAATGTGTAGCTTAAGATAAATAAAGCGAGGAGTAGAAATGTGTCTTTGATGACATTGCCAAAGTATATTTCTTGAAAAACATTTAGAGAGATATCTGAAATACCGATAAAACGGATTAAGATGTAGCAAGAAAAAGTAAAAAGTAAAGCTATCTGTGATTTAAAGGTAGAGCTCATTTCTTTAATTTCTTGAGAGAGTTTTTAGCTAATAAAGTGATGGCTCCAAGGCCGTTTAGAAAGAGGATGAAGTAAGTCAGCCAGCCAATAATGGGGATTAGTTTTAAGGCAGTGATGATAACTAAACCTAATGATAAATTTTTATAAGGAGTTGTCAGCTTGCTATCTTTAAGGATTTTGGTGCCAAGACTTAAAGAAATAACTAACTTGGAAGCGTAAACGGCTAAGCTAAAAATAAGAAAAACTAAAACTCCAACTGGAATGCCAATGAGGGTGAGTAGAAACATAACTCCGATAACTGGAGTAAGTAGTAGATTTAAGAAGCCCCAACCTAAAGCTAAGCCTGGATCTTTTTGACTAAGAGTGTTTAGTTGTTTGGCAACTTTGGGGAATAAGATGATTAATAGACAGCCAACGAGAATTTCTATTATAAGGACAGTGAGTTGTTGAAGGAAAATTAGTAGAGTAAATTTATTTAATGGTTTTATTTTTTGAAAAATAGTTTGATTATTTGAGTTAACTTCTTTTTGCATCTTAGTAGTGATGAGGTCCCCACTAATAGTAGATTGGTCACTAATGTTGGAGTGGGTGTAGTAGTTAAGTTCCAAGTTTTTGGAAACTTTTGCGTTTTTACCAATAGTGACTTTGTTGGTGGTGATAAAAACATTGTCTTCAGCTTGACCATTTAAGTAGATGTTGTCTCCCAAGATAGTTGTTTTACCTGAGGCAGTTCCACTGAAGTCTAGGATTTTGGCAACGGCAGTTAAGCTATTTTTTATTAAGGTGTCTTTGTGGATTTTCAGCTGACCGGAGACCATAGTAACGTCGTCATTGATGATTGAGTTAATATCGGCTCGACCTGATAAAACTCGCAAGTCACCTCCTATGGTGCCTTTGATATCTGTTTGGCCGGCTATGATTATAAGATCGCCACTAATGGTGGCGTCGACAGTAACTTCTCCTCCGACTAAAAAGACATCACCATCAATAGTGTCAGTAAAAGTGATAGATTCATCGACTTTAAAAATTGGACCAGAAATTGAGACACTTTCTTCTTGTGGTTTGGTAAAACCAGTTAGGAAAAGAAGTGAAGTTATAATTAAAGTTGTTGGTATGAATTTTTTCATGATTTTTTAGGGGTAAGAATCTAGGGAGAGGTTATCAAATGTTTATCCAAAGGGCAAGTTTATATATAATAGATAAAGTATGAATCATGATCACTGGAAAGCAATTGCAGTCTTTAAGATTATTTCGATTGGAATGGTGGTGGTGGTTTCTATTTTGTTGTTCTCAACTTATCGAAAAAATGCTCAAGTGAATCAACTGAATTCAAAAACGGGATTTTCAAGTTTGATTAACCAAGGAGTTGACGGAACTATATTGTCTATCCCTTATGAACAAACTTTGTATAAGCATTTTGGAAATGCAATTAATCCTCAAGTAAAGTTGCCGGTAAAAACAATAACTGGGTATGAAGAGTATCAATTCTTGATTGATAGTGGTGCGGTGGTTTCGGCTGTGCCAAAGACTTTGGCTTATGATTTGGGGGCTGATTTAAATGATTTACCAAGAATTACGATTGAGGGATTTGCTGGACAAAAAACATTTGCTTATAAAGGAGAGTTTGTGATTAAGATTGGGCGTGAGGAAGTGGCTATACCGGTGGTGTTTAGTGAAAATTCTGGGGCAAATAATATTTTGGGGAGAATTGGTTTTTTTGATGAATTTAATATAAAATTTGATGCTAGTTTACAAAAAATTATAATTAGCTATAAGGGGTAATATGCTAAAAAAACGAACAAAAATTTTACACTGGTTTTATAAGCTATCATGGAAAAAGATGGTTGGTTTTTCGATGTTTTTGTTGATTCTTGGGGCGATGCCTTTAGCCCGTGAGGCGGCAGTTAACCCGACAAGAACTAGATCTGAGGCGGCTTTGTTGACCCCAAAACCACAAGAGATAACAACTGAGTTTGAAACTCCAAAAGGTCCGCCTAAAATTTACTTGGTTGATCACTTTTTTGGAAGAGTTGGAGATGCCGTTTTGATACATGGAGAAAATTTGGGAGGATTTCATCAAAGTAGCTGGGTAAATTTGGGAGGAAAGAAGGTTACCAAAGATGATATTGTAGCTTGGACTGGGAACTATATTGAGTTTAAAGTGCCGGTAACAGCCACTTCTGGAATTGTAGAAGTGAGTATTTTAGGTCAAAGAACTAGCTCACCTGTAATGTTTTTTGTGACAGATGAGAATACTGAGACTGAACTAAGATTGGTCGAAGGACAACTAAAAGCGAAGAATTTGGGTCAAGGGAAAGAGTTGTTGGTCTGGTTTATTAAAGTTAGGGGTGAGGGTGAGTTGAGTGTTTCTGGGGTGAGCGGGGTTGGCACAACTTTAAAGCAAATAGATACGCCGATTGGCAAGATTTATGAAGCAAAGATTCAGATAACTCCGAGTATGGCTTCTCAATCTGAAGTTGAGTTGGCTAGTTTGCTTAACTTAAGTAAACCTGAAGATCTGACTGTGGGTATTGCTAGAGGAGAACTAAGCACGAATACAAACACCCTAATCCCCCTTCAAGCCCACCCGCTTTACGTTAGTTTTTAAATTAGTCCTTGAATGGTCCTTGACAAAGGTCATATTATGGACTAATATGTAAATATATGATGTCTACTCAATTGAAAGTGACTTTGCCACTAAACTTATTTGACTATCTTCAAGCTAAAACTGAAAAATTTGGCTTAAGTATGTCTGCTTATTTAAAACACCTTGTTATTGAAGATGTTAAAGATATGGAGACTCCAGAATTTAAGATGAGTGATTCTACTGAAAAAATAGGACTTAAAGCTCTTGAAGATTTTAGATCTGGCAATCTAAAAAAAGTTAAATCTATTGATGAGTTATTTGAATGAACCTATACCCCACCACCCATTTTAAACGACAACTAAAACAAAAAGCTAAGAAAAATTTCACATTAAAAAATTTAATTAAAAATAAATTAAATCTTCTCTTAGATGATTCTCGCCATCCTTCTTTAAGGTTACATAAATTAAAGGGTAAGAAAATTGATCAATACTCTATCTGGATAGAGTCTAATTTGAGAATAATTTTCTTAAAAGAAAAGGATAGCTACATTCTTACAGATTTGATAAATCACGATCAATATTAAAGAGATAGTAAGATTGTGAAGCCGAGGGTAAAGCAGTAGTAGCCAAAGAAGTGGAGTTTGCCGCATACGACAAAACGTTTGAGGAGTTTTAGGGCGAAAACTCCTGAGAGAAGAGCGGTGAGGAAGCCAATAGCAAGAACGGGAAATTCTTTTGGAGATAAGCTTCCTAGTTTATTTAATTGAAGTAGTTGAGCTCCGGCAATAGCGGGAAGAGAGATGAGAAAAGAAAAATTGAAAGCGTCTTTTGGAGTTAAGCCTTGATGCAAACCAGCAGTGATGGTGCTTCCTGATCTAGAGATACCAGGAAAGATGGCCAGGGCTTGGGCTAGGCCGATTAGAAATGAGTTTTTGGGGTTTAGCTTGGGTGTCAAGGTGTATCCCTGACGGATCTTTTTGGTTGAGAACAAGATTAAGCCAGTAAAAATTAAACTAAAACCAACTAACTTTAAAGAACCAAAGAGTTCTTCTATTTTTTGATTTAGTAGAATACCAAAAACTCCGGCTGGGATACTGGCTATTAGAATAAGCTTTATTTGATCTAGATTAATATTCTTTAGAGTTTCTCGTATAACAATAACTACAGCTAAAGCAGTAGCTAAGTGAACAAAGACGTCAAAAACTACTGGGGGTTCTGTTAGTTTAAGTAGATTTTGAGCAATAACCAGGTGACCGGAACTACTTACCGGCAAAAATTCAGTAAGGCCTTGGATAAGACCTAATATTAATCCTTGAATTGGCGTCATGATTTACTTTCCTTTTTTCTTAAAGTCAGTATACCAGTCAAGTAAGATTTTTGAGACGATATCCTTACCTCCAAGACCAATACTTAAACCAATGCCTAAAGTTAGAGTAGCAACTACTCCAATAAATAGGGTGTTGATAAGCGCTTGAGCGATACCTAGCTCGTTGATAGCTGCTAGAGTAGCAACAGTAACAACTAGGTAGCTAGCAATTTTGCTTAGCAATCTACTGGTTTTTGGTTCGACTTGGTTAACAGTACCTTTGACAAAGTTTTCAATTAAACCGGCAAGAAGAACTCCTGCGGTAAGAATCAAAACTGAAGAAAGAATATTTGGTAAATAACCTAAAATATTGCTTAAGACCTCGGATACTGTGGTTAAACCCAAGACGTTTACACTGGCAATAAAGAAGACAATGGTAATAAGCCAGCGAACAATTTCTCCTAGGAATGTTGAAGCTTTTTGTTTGACTTCGGCTTTAACTAAGAAAGGTTCAAGACCGCTTTTACTTAAAAGCTTATCGAATTTAATTAGGTTTAAGATTTTAACAATAAGGGCTTTACCCCATTTGGCTAAAATTAAACCAAAGATAAAGATAACAATGGCTCCAAACAGACTAGGAAGAAAAGCAAAGAATTGACTAAGTACGTTTGCTCCTGCCAATAAAATAGCTTCTTGCCAGTTTGAGATGGCGTTTAGTGAGTTTGACATATTATATTTTCACCTCCTTAGATTTATTCTTTAATTATGGGAAGAATAGTATAGAAAGTCAATTGAGTAGACTTTGTTTGGTATAATACAGAGGCTAGGAAGTGTGGTGATGCCCTGACTTTATGTCAGGGAGGAAAGTCCAGACTGCAGAAAACAGGGTGCCCAACGTAAGTTGGGGCTTGAGTAGACTTAGCTACCCAAGCCAGTGAAGCCACAGAGACGAGTTCTTTGTAAGTTAATTACTTATAAAAGAAGTGAAACGTCCTAAACCACAGTTGGTTTAGGAACTACTTTAACCTTTGGTTGAAGAGTGGTAATTCTCCTCGCAGCAACTTCCGATCGATCCATTATGAGGATGTTTTCCCTAGGATCAAAGATTGAAGGCATTAGATAGATATCACCTTAAACAGAATCTGGCTTACTGCTTCCTAGCACTTTTTTTAGGCTTAATTTTTAAAATTAAAATTGAGATGGCAATAACAAGCAGATAGCTTAATAAAGTTGGGGCGACCGGAACGAGAGATAAATCAAATTTAAGTAAATGAAGTGGCATGGGGTGAGCTAGGTAAATAAGATAAGAGTTTTGGCCAAACCAAGCTAAGTATTTATTTTTAAGTAATTTAGAGGTATTGGTAAGAAAAAAGCCAATCAGACCAATTGCATAAATGAAGTTTGGTAATTTTGCAAAGCGAATAGCTTGAATAATATCCCCGCTTGAACTAACTATTTTTGAGGCTTCAAAAACTGATAAAAATAAACCTATAAATATTAGAGTGATTGAACTTCTCTTTGAGATAAACTTATCTTGACTGGCAAGGTAGATACCTAAGATGAAGTAGCCAGTCCAAACTAAAATATTACTGTGTTGAAGCTGATCTGGGATAAAAGGAATTTTTAGAGTGAAGTAGGAGTACAGACCTAGCTTTATAACTAGAGCTAAGGAGAGAAGGGGTAGTAATAGTTTTTTGGGTAGTTTTTTTAGTAAGGCAAAGACTAGATAGAGTTTGAAGATAACCGGAACAAAGTAAAGATGGTAGTCGGCCCGACCGTTGAATATGATTTGAGAAGCTGACCAGCCACTTAAAACCTTCCACCAAGGTTTGATAAAAATTGACAAAGCTATGTAGTAGGCTGACCAAAGAATGTATAGAGGCAGGGTGGTGAAGCTTCTTTTTTTGATAAAAGATTTGAAGACAAAAGGTTTTTGTTGATAACTTAAACTTAGACCAAAACCAGACAGAAAGATAAAGATTGGGACGCAGAAACGCATGACTTGATCTAGAGATAGAAAGATTAAGTTTTGAGGGTGAGTGGTAAACTGTTCTTGAGTGGCGAGGGTAAGAAGGTGAATAGAAACAACAGCAAGAATAGATAGACCTTTGGCGGAGTTGACGGTGAGCCTGTCTTTATTAATTAAGGCGACAGACATTTATTGTTTTTTAAGATGAGTCTTGTAGAGGTCGTTGATGAGGATTTCTAGGAATAAAACTGTGGGGAGAGAAAGAATGGCTCCGGTAGCCCCAGCAACCCTAAAACCGATCATTAAAGAAATGATGACCACGAGCGGACTAACACCGACGGCTTTGGAAAATATCTTGGGGACAATGAGGTTGTTTTCTAGTTGTTGGATAACAAAGTAGAGAGCAAAGACTGCTAAGCCTAAAATTGGAGAAGTACCAAGAGCAACTAAAATAGCTGGAACCATAGAAAGAGTGGGGCCGATGTTGGGAATTATTTCAAGTAAACCTGCGATGAAAGCAAGTGGGACGGCAAACTCAACTCCAAGGAAAGTAAGACCAATGTATGACATAAGACCAACAATTAGCATGAGGGCTAGTTGACCACGAACCCAACTACCTAGTTTTAGTTCTAGTTTGGTGATGAATTGTTCGGCATGCTTTTCTTTATCTCCTGTCCCAAAAAGAAAGGTTAGGTATTTTTTTAGATTTTTTCTTTCAATTATTAAGTAAAAGACAACCACCATAAGGGTGAAGATTTGGATAACGTTGTTGAAAGTGCTGACAACTATCTTAAGTATTTGTTGTGGTAGAGTGGCAAAGTGTGACTCGAATACGGAGAAGTCAAACCTTCCTTGACTGAGCTGAGCTACGTCTTGGGGAAGTCTGGAAATAAACTTGGATGATTGTTCGACTAGAGGTGGAACTAGAGAGGCAACACCAAAACTGATAATTAACCACATTAGAATAAAGAAAACAGTGGTGCTTAGACCACGGGGAATTTTTCTTTTCTCTAGCTTATCGACCATGGGAGATAGAGCTGACATAAAGATGATGGCGATAAAGATGAATAAAATGATGTGGCGAATTTGAAATAAAAACCAGATAAAGATTAAAAATAAGATGGTGAAGATGATGGTTTTGTGAGATATCTCGACTTTGGCTGGTTTCATATTACTTAGTATACCAAGTAGCTACTTGATTGACTATATGTTGGTAGTAATCTGGCTTGGAGATATCAAACCAGTTGATATTTTTTTGTTTATTGAACCAAGTTAGTTGACGACGAAGATATTGTTTTTCAGCTAAATTCCAAGTTTGTTCAAGTTCTTTTGTAGCTATTTCTTTATCGAAAAATAATCGCCATTGCTTGTAACCCATGGCTGACATGGAGGGTAGATTAAAAGAGTAACCTTTTTTTATTAATGACTCTACTTCTTTTTGTGAACCGAATTTGATTCGCTTAATAACTCTTGCCTTTATATTAGCATCTAGAATTTTTTTATCTGCAGTGAGGCCGAGCCAGAGAGAATCTAGTTTTAAAGATTTTGGTTTTAATGATTTCTGGTTGTGGATAGCTACTTCGATAGCCCGTATGAGGCGACGAGGATTTAGGCTATCTGAGTTATTCAGGGAGTTAAATTTATCTGGATTTATTTTTTTTAAAGTATTTGCTAGTTTAGTTCGTGATAGTTTTTCTAGTTTTTTTCTTAGAGATGGATTGGGGGGAATGTTGATGGTGTCTATGCTTCCAGTTACGGCTTTTAAGTAAAGGCCGGTGCCACCGACTAGAATTGGGAGTTGATTTTGATGGTGAATTTTTTTGATTAATGGTTTGGTAAATTTAATAAAGTGGCCGACGGAAAAATCTTGGTTGGGATTGATTAGATCGTAGCCCCAAACTTTTATCCCTTTAATTAAGTAGTGGCCATCTTTTTGTTGTTTGGCATTTAATGGCAAATCTTTACCGGTACCGATATCCATACCTTTGTAGACTTGCCTGGAGTCGGCTGAGATAATTTGGCCGTTGTATTTTTTGGCTAACTTTAAACCTAAGCTAGTTTTGCCAGTAGCAGTAGGGCCGCAGATGACGAGTGCTTTTTTCATTTAATAACTATTGGTCTTGTCTTTAGGTGGGGTTTGTTGATTAATCTCTCCAGGATTAGCCAACGATGTTTTTTTTCTTTGGGGGGGATTATGTCTTTGAATAGCTTGTCTGAAGCGGTGTTGGGCCGAGGTGAGTATTGAGCTACGAAAGCAACTTTGAAGCCTACTTTTTTGGCTAGATCGATAGTGTCATTGAAGTCTTTTTTGGTTTCTCCGGGAAAACCGACGATAATATCTGTGCCAAGTTGTATATCTGGAATTGATTTTTTTAATTTTTTGATTAAACTCAAGTAGTCTTCTCTGGTGTATCCCCTGTTCATTTTCTTTAAAATTTTGTTTGAGCCTGATTGAACTGGAAGGTGAATGTATCGATCGATTTTTTTGTGATCTTTAATACACTTGATTAAATGGTC
Organism: uncultured bacterium; assembly: GCA_963980215.1. Lineage (GTDB taxonomy): Bacteria > Patescibacteriota > Microgenomatia > UBA1400 > CG1-02-47-37 > CAXBYZ01. Next base: position 33,811 of record CAXBYZ010000001.1, read on the forward strand.
TGAAAAATCCCAAGGATTGGGAGTGAGGAATCTAACTATTTTGATTTGATCGTACTGACAAATTTTTTCTAGTAACTTAACGAAAGGTGGTTTGCCGGTAGTTTTTTTGTATTGTGATTGGTTGGTGGGAAGAGTGATATTTTTCGGGTCGTGCATTAGGAGTTTTCTTATGTTAATGCCAAGCTTTTCAAGACCGTAGGAGTTAACGTTTTGACCGACTAGAGTAATTTGGGTGTAGCCATTTTTAACTAGGTCATCGATTTCTTTTAAAATATCTTTGATGGGACGAGATTTTTCTCGACCACGGGAAAAAGGAACAATACAGTAGGTACAAAATGAGTTGCAACCACTAGAGATAGAGATCCATGCATGTTTTTTGTCTCTTCTAATGGTGGGGAGGTTGAAACCAACTTCCATGATGGGGAGAATTTCATCTACAAACGGAAGCATTTTTAAAAGCTTTTCCTCGCCGTGGTGAATCATGCAGCCGGTGAGAATGATTTTGGGCCCCACTTTGCCAAGGCTTCGCGGGGTAAATTTTTTTTCTTGATTTTTATATTTTTGGGAGAGATTGTAGATGAGACCGACGACGCGATCTTCGGCTCGTTGGCGAACAGCACAAGAGTTGATGATGATTTCGTCGGCTTGATTGACGGTTTTGGCGGGTTTAAATCCCCTAGCTTGATAATCACCGGCAATTCTTTCGGAGTCGGATTTATTTGCCTGACAACCGAAAGTATAGATGTAGTAAGTCTTGGTGTGAACCATGAAGGTATTTTAACAGATGTTTCTTTGTTTAACTTGAAGCTGAGGAGTATTTGGTTAGGGAGAAATGCCAGAATTTAAAAGAGAGAAAATAGACAGTTAGGGAGATGGCGAGAGCGATGAAGATGGTTGGAGAAGGAATGAGGCCATAAAGAGACTTGGCTGGGAAAGTAAAGATAACAGCAATGGGGACAATGTAGGTAAGAAAAGTGCGGATAAATTCGACGTAGATGTCTATAGGAACTTTGGCCATTTCTGAAAGATCTCTAAAGATCCACATAGTGTGATCAACTTCGGTGGTCATGACTCCAATTGAGGCGATAACAATGTGAAGGGAAGTTAAGATAATTAGAGAGGCTAAACTTAAAATGCCAAAATGAAGAAGTTCTATTGGAGAAACTTGAGGGAATCTTTTGACTAAAAAGGTAATAACCAAAACAAGTAAAGGTAAATCTAGAAAGTCGGTGTGCTTGGTCATGATTTGAAATAAAGGGCTGATAGGTTTTAGTAAGCGGTAGTCAAAGTTACCTGAAATAATTTCTGACCTAAACCAGTAGATGCCTCGGTATAAAAATTGGCCAAGGAGGTCGAATAAGTTAAAGATTAGAAAAAAAGTGATTAGTTGGTCTATTGAGTAACCAGCGACTAGTTGGATTTTGTCTTTTAAGACTAGCAGAAAGATGATGTATAAAAAGAAACGGGCGAACTTCCCGGTAATAAATAGAATTGAAGATAGTCTGGTGGCAACCAAGGAAACGAGAGTTAACTCGCTTGATTTAATCCAGTAGTACCAGTAAGTTTTTAGTTTAGCGACCATAGGCTCCGTAGACTTTTAGTCCTTTTTTAAAGACTGCTGTAGATATTTTGTACAAGATAAAGACCCAAGCTAGCATGATGATAATTGTTAGTCCGACTTGATTAGCTGGAATCCTACCTAAGTATATTTGCATGGGGTAAAACATAAAGTAACCGAAGGGTAGAATCTTGAAGATAGTTTGAGCAACTGCCGGAAAGATGTCTAGTGGAAAAGTGTCTCCTGCTAGAAAACCAATGATCATAAAGACTATGAATCTTAGAGGCCAACCATTGTGCTCGGGATACCAAAATGTAAAACAACTAACTAAGAAGCTAAAGAAGAAGTACATAAGAGTGGCTATTAATGCTGCTACTATAAAAGCAACAAAGTACCATGGGTTATTGGGAAAGATAAATGGAGGTTTGATAACTAGAAAAATAATTACCATTTCTGGGATAAAGAAAGCTAAATTCAGGGCTTTGTCGGCTATGTCACGGGCTAACCAGTTTTTTAAGTAGTTTATTGGCTTAACTAGATAGTTGTTTAAATCTCCATTGGCGATTTCCATGCCAGCTGAAACACTTCTGGAGCTTAAGACTAAAGACCTTAGGAATGAAGTACCAATAACGTAAGTTAATAAGGTTTGAGAGTCATAGTTAAAGACCTGATCGTTTTGAGAAAGGATGGCAACCCAAAAGTAGTAGATGGTAAAAAACCAGATAATGGTTCTGACTCGCCACATAATGAAGTTGAGACGATAGACAAAACCATTAGACCAGCTAGTCTTGGTAATTTGCCAGTATTTTTTCATTTCAGGAAAGATCGCGACCGGTAAAAACTTCTCTGATGATGTCTTCTATTGATGATTCTAAAATATTTAAGTCAGCGACGGGGAAGCTCTCTAGTAATTTGGCAGCGACAGAGTTGGCTGATTTTCTTTTGACCGAGAAAGTGACACGAGGGGGGTCAAATTTTTTGATCTTGGCGGCTCTAATAGTTTTAAAATCTTTTTTCTCTATTGGTTTTGAGAAAGTGACTTCTAGAATCTTTCGATCGGCGTATTTTTTGATGATTTCATCTAGCAAGCCGTCGAAGAAAACTGTGCCTTTGTCGATGATGATAACTCGGTCGCATAACTCTTTGACGTCGTCCATGTAGTGGGAGGTAAGAATTATAGTGGCTTGGTATTTTTGGTTGTATTCTTTTAGGAACTCTCTGATTTTTTGTTGCATGACAACGTCTAAGCCAATGGTTGGTTCGTCTAAAAATAATACTTTTGGGGAATGTAGGAGAGCGGCGACAAGCTCGCACTTCATTCTTTGACCTAGGGATAGTTTTCTAACTTGGATTTTTAGAATGTCTTTTAGGTCTAACATTTTGGTTAGGTCATCTAGGGTTTTTTTAAATTGTTTTTTGTCGATCTCGTAAATTTCGCGGTTTAAAATGAACGAGTCTAGGGCTGGTAGGTCCCACCAGAGCTGATTTTTTTGACCCATGATGAGGGAAAATTGTTTTTGGAAGGCTGGTTTTCTATCAAAGGGGGTGAAACCCAGAACACTAACGTCTCCGGCGGTGGGGTAAAGTAGTCCTGATAAAACCTTTAGGGTGGTGGTTTTGCCAGCACCGTTTGGGCCAATGAATCCGACCAACTCACCTTCTTTGATGGAAAAAGATATGTCGTTGACGGCTTTGACACTTTGATACTCTCTTTTAAATAAAGATTTTACAGAACCTTTTAAACCCGGTTCTTTTTGGTGAACTTTGTAGTATTTCTTTAGGTTTTTGACTTTAATAACTGACATATTTTTATTCTATCACGATGAAGCGGAGGTGTAGTGTTTTAAAGCAAAAAGGTAGAAGGGTGGAGATTTATTTTTTAACTAATCTTTTGAGGGTTTTGCCGACCAGGAAGCGGACAACGCGGTGAGATTTGATGATTAGATCTTCTCCTGTTTGAGGATTGCGTCCTTTTTTGTCTTTAACTTTACTAACTTTGAAAGTGCCAAAACCTGAAAGAACAATTTTTTCACCTTTGTTGATTTGTCTAACAATTTCGTCTAGGAAAGCGTCGACACATTCGTGAGCGGCTTTTTTTGTAAGGTGAGATTTTTTGGCAACTATCTCTATCAATTCTGCTTTAGTCATATAGCTAGTATATTAGCTGATATATCAGCCTGAATCAAGCGGTAATTTAAATGATTAAAGTCTGATTATGTGGTTGCTTCGGTTTTGGTTTCTCTGGTAACTGATACTTTGATCTGGCCTGGAAAATCTTTGACATCTTCTTTGATTTTATCTCTGATGTCGTTGGCTAGTTTGGTTGCCCCATCGTCATCTAACTCTTGCGGGTTAGCTATGACTCTAACTTCTCGACCGGCTTGAATAGCAAAAGCTGATTTAACCCCGTTAAAAGATTTGGCAATGTCTTCTAGCTCTGTCATTCTTTGAATGTAACCATCGTGATCTTCATATCTTGCCCCTGGCCTTGAACCGGAGATAGCATCTGAGATGTAGACCAAGACTGATTCTGTCGAGGAAAATGGCTTGTCTTCATGGTGTTCGGCTACACAGTCGATAACTGCCTGAGGAAGCCGATGTTTCTTTAGAAACTTAACTCCAAGCTCAACGTGAGTACCTTCTTCATCGTTGATAACTTTACCAATGTCGTGAAGAAGACAAGCTAACCTGACAATGTTGACATCTGCACCAACCTCGTGAGCTAACTTGATACCAATTTTAGTCTCTTCTAGGGTGTGAGTGATCATACTTTGACCATAAGAGAAGCGGTATTTGAAGCGACCAAGCATGTCGATAACGGGAATTGGGAGGTTATAGACTTTGACAGCATGACAAAGCTTTTCACCTTCTTGGTGCATTAATCTTTCTAGATCTTTTTTGACTCTTTGATAAACCTCTTCAATACGAGAAGGCTGGATTCTGCCGTCGGCTAAAAGTTTTTCTAGAGTTACTCTAGCGATTTCTCTTCTGATCGAGTCAAAGCAAGAAAGCCTGATAACTCCGGCTTCATCTAGATCGACCTCGACACCAGTAACTTTTTCAAAGGTTCTAATATTTCTACCTTCCCTACCAATAACCCGACCCTTTATCTCTTCATCTTTGACTTTGATGAGTGAGACGGTGTACTCGGCTACATAGTCAGTGGCTCCGTGACGCATAGCTTCAACTAAAAGTTCTTTTGATTTGACTTCAGCCTCAGCTTTGGCTTTTTTCTCTGCTCCAGTAATGATCTCGGCAATATCTCTGGTCATTCTATTTTCGTAGGCCTTGATAATTAATTCTTGAGCTTCTTCTTTTTTAAGCTTGGCGATTTTTTCTAGTTTTTCAAGTTGTTTTTTCTTGGTTGCGTCAATACTTTCAAGTTTTTTGGTTATAACTTGTTCCTGACTGGAAACTGATTTTTCTCGGTGTTCAATGGCTCCTAGTTTGTGTTCTAGTTCAGCTCGTTGCCTTAAAGCTTCTTCTTTTAGTTTGCCAGCATCTTGAACCATTCTTTGAGCATTGGCGTCGGCTTGACGCTTGATGTCAAAAGCTTTGTCTTTGGCTTCTATGATAAGCTCTCTAGCTTTGTTTTCTATCTCGGCTAAGTTGATGGTTGATTGAGGAGTTGGTTTTGCGTTTGGAGTTTTAGTTTTGGGTGGTTTTTGAGGTTTTGCTTGAGGCTTACCGGCTGATTTTTGAGCGGGTTGATTACTAACAATTTTGGTAAAGCGTGAAAAAAATGACATATTTATCCTTTATTAAGAGCAGGTTACGAACCTATTTGAAGTTCCTAACAACTGCAAGCTATATTTAGTTTTTGGATAAATGGCGAAGGAAAAACTAATTCCGATACGGACCCGGCAGTTAAGCGGGGGTTGAGGTAAAGACTGATTTAGATTGATACAACAACATTTTTAGTTAATAATAATCGCTATTTATCGATAAGAGTATTCTACTCTTTTATACCTAGTCAGTCAATGCTATTAAAGGTAAATCCTCGGGAGTAGAGATATTTATATGCTTTTTGTTTGTCGGTGATTTTTTTGGATTTTAATAGCTTTTTTGCTAAGTCTTTTTCTTGCTCTGATGAGAGTAGAACTGAATCGATAATAGATTGATCAACACCTTTTTGAAATAGTTCGCTTTTTAGAGCTATGTTACCCTTTGGTCTATGAGTGGTTCTTTGTTCAACCCACCAAGAGGCAAACTTTTGATCATCTAGCAAGCTTGCGTTGATAAAATAATCCAGAGTTTGAGTGATTAAATCTGGAGTAGCGTACTTTAATCTTGATAGCTTTTGCTTGATCTCGAAAATACTTCTAGGACGATAAGATAGTAACCTTAAGGTTTTATTTTTTAATCGCTCTAAGTCTTTTTCCATTGATTATTTTTTGGCAGGTCGACCACGCTTCTTGGTTTCTACTTGGTCGCCTTTTACAGCTTTCCAAACTAGACCTTCAATCTCTTTGGCAACTTTTTGAGTTTCGTTTAGGTACATACGGACAGCTTCTTTGCCTTGACCGACTACTTCTCCTTTGTATTTGTAGAAACTACCAGATTTCTCGATGATGTTGTGCTCAACGGCTAGATCAATTAGTCCACCCATCTTGGAAATACCATCGGTATTTAAGATGTCTACTTCGGCAAGTCTAAAAGGAGGGGCAACTTTGTTTTTGACAACCTTAAAACGATGACGAGAGCCAACGATAACTTCCCTATCTTGGATGTTGCCGATTTTTCTACAATCTAATCTAACTGATGAGTAGAACTTTAATGCCTTACCACCTGGAGTAGTTTCTGGATTACCAAACATGACTCCGATCTTCATACGGAGTTGGTTGGTAAAGATAACTACTGTTTTTGACTTGGCAATGGCACTGGTGAGTTTTCTCATGGCTTGACTCATAAGTCTTGCCTGAAGACCAATAATGGAGTCACCCATCTCTCCTTCGATTTCTGCTTTTGGTACAAGAGCGGCGACGGAGTCGATACAGATAATGTCTACAGCTCCAGAGCGGATTAAAGTTTCGGTGATTTCTAGGGCTTGTTCGCCAGTATCTGGCTGAGAAATAATAAGGTCGTCTAGCTTAACACCAATAGCTTCGGCTCTTTGAGGGTCTAGGGCATGCTCGGCGTCTATAAAAGCGGCGGTGCCTCCAATTTTTTGAGCTTCGGCAATGACATGTAAACAAAGTGTAGTTTTACCTGAAGCTTCTGGTCCATAAATTTCAGTGATACGAGATCGAGGTAAACCACCAACACCAAGAGCGATGTCTAGAGTAATTGAACCGGTGGGAATAACGGCAACTTCTAGGTGCTGTTTGTCACCTAGTTTCATGATTGAACCTTGGCCATATTCTTTTTGAATCTGTTCCATCGCCACTTTAATTGCTTGAAGTTTTGGATCTTGTGCCATGTTTTCTCCTTTTGTGATGAGCAGGTTTATTATCTTAACTCATTAAACAAACTTTTACCGAAACTGTCAATGGGTGGATTGCCAAACCTAAAGACCACTAAAGCTAATCTTTAATTCTCCACCAAATGTATTTGCTAATCGTTTTAGAAAAGAGACTGAAGTTGTAGTTTGGGCGTTTTCAATGCGAGAGATAACTGATTGTTTGGTTTTAAGTTTTTTAGCTAATTGCTCTTGAGTGAGCTGATGTTTGACTCTAGCCTTGATGACTGTTCTGGCAATTTCATATTCAAGACAACTCTTTTTGAGAGCTTCTTTGAACTTTGGATTTTTTAACAGTTGTTTTTTGTGTGTTTGCCAGTCCATATGTTTTTATAATATCACAATATTGTGATATTAGTCAAGTGAGTTTTTTAATCTTTGCAAGGCTATCTTGATTTCTTTTTTAGGAGTTTTTTGAGATTTTTTGATAAAAGCATGGAGAAATAAAAATATTTTATTTTTTTTAGTAAAGTAAAAAAACCGTATAGATTTCTTGCCAATAAGCCTTAATTCCCATAATGGCGTACCCTTAAGTTTCTTGATATAAGGTCTACCTAGCTTGAGGTTAAATTCTATTAACAATTCGAATGTATCGTGAACTTTTGCCTGAGAAGTTTCTGGCAAATTATTAATAAAGTCTTTAACTGGAATTTTACCTGATGATTTAGTGTAGTATTTTATTTTCCATTTGGGCATTAGTTCATTAAATCAAATAAAACCCGAAGGTGTCAAGTGGGAGTTGACGTGATAAAATAAATAAAAACGGGGATTGGTTTAACGGTAGAATGCGCGGCTGGGGGTCGTGCGGCGACAGTTCAATTCTGTCATCCCCGACTATTTAGATTGATATATCAATCTTTATCACACTCCAGGAGTGTGATATTATAAACAATGAAAATAATAAAGAAATTAATTGAACCGAAGTATAGAAAGGAAGGTGGATTGTGGATGTTGGATATTGATAAGATTGAAGTGGGGTTTGAGGTAAAACAACGATCTATAGTACATATTCCTCCTGGCCAACTAGGAGGCAATCACAAACACCCCAGGACTGAAGCGTTTATTGGAATTGGTAGAGAGTTAGAGTTGGTGTGGAAAGAAAATGAGAAGCTAATAAAAGAGATGATGAATCCAGGGGGACAGCTAGTATTGTTTACTATTCCTCCACAAGTGGAGCATGCGGTGAAAAATAAGTCTGAAGCTGAAAACGGGATGTTGATTGAGTTGGCTGATGCTGAACAAGATCTGGTAGAAGTTTGTAAATTAATCTAGATCACACCTTAGAGGTGTGATTTTGGAAATATTTGACTTGTTCGGGGGAGAAATTAAGGGATTTGAGGGAGTCGAGTTTGCCTAGTTTTTTAAGGTCGTCTATGGTCTCTCTAACATCGTAAGCAAAAACTACCCACTTGTCTGTTTTGATTTGCCAGTAATCTGGCAAGGGTTTACTCCAAGGTTTGATAATGGGAGTGAAAGTGGTAATTTTTTTGGGTTTTAGGGGCTTTAAATAATTAAAGGCGGCTTTTAGAGTAGTACCTTTATCTGTAATTTCGTCGACTAGTAAAATTGACTCGCCTTTGATATCAACAGCTAATTTTTCAACAATTTTGGGCTCGCCGGAATTGCCAACACTGGCGTAGGAAACGAGAGTGAAATTGGATATAGGTAGCTTTAGAAAATCTGAGAGAATGCGAGAGATGACTAAACCGCCACGAGAGATACAAACAATGCGATCGAACTTTATTTTTTTGTCGATAACCGTTTTTGAAAATTGAAAGCAGTGGTCTTGGATTTGATCCCAAGAAATGTATTGAAATTTCATAGGTTTACTCTATCACGCTCCAGGAGTGTGATTGGGTGGTGTATTGGCTTATTCGATTATTATATCAAGATTATTAAGAAGAGATAAAACTTCAGGCTGGGAAAACTTGACTTTGGTGAGCTTGTTGGTGGTTGGATCGATAGTGTAGTTGGTGGCTTTGGTAAAATTTGCCTTGGTGAGATTTGAGTTTTGGAAAACGCTTCGATTGAGATCGGAGTTGGAAAAGTTTGAACTAGTTAAATCGGTATCGATAAAAAAAGTGTCTCTGATGATACATTCTTGAAAAGAAGTATTTCTTAGGTCTAGTTTTGAGAAACTACATTTATCTAGTAAGCATTTGCTGAAACTAATGGTAAGTAAAAAGGGGTTTAATTGAGAAAAATCTATGTCCGTTAGCTTGCAGTCTTTTAGACTAATATCTTTAAAACTAGTGGATTCTATGGAAACTTGACTAAGCTCACAATTGGTAAATTGACAGTCGGAAAAATCGGCATTGGTAAAGTTGGTTTTGGTAAAAATACATTTGGTAAATTGAGAGTCTAAAAATTCTTTGGCAGAAAAATCTTGATTGGAAAAATTTAAATTTTTAAAATTTTGATTTTCGTAACTTTGATGATTAAGGTTCATATTTTAATAGCAAAAATAACTACCAATAGGAGAAAATTCTTTGATGTAGGTTTGGGGGGTATAGAAAGCCGAGGCGGAACCGCCATCTAAATTGATGGCCACATCAAAATCTTGATTAATTTTTTGGCCGATAATTTCTAGAACTTGTGGGGTTTCGGCTAGTAGGGGTCCGTTAAACTCCGAGTCTTTAGAAACAATGGTGATAAATATTAGTTGATTTTGAGGGGTGAGAGTGGCGATGACTCTTCGCCTACCTTCGTCGTTGATAATTTTTAAGGGCATTAAGGCTTGATCTTTGATTAACAAGGGGCCTGACTGGAGACCAAAGTCGGCATTTGCTATTGGAGTGGTGGTGATAGAAAATTGATTGTCTTTTGAATAAATAAAGCCATTAAATAAACGGCTGGTGATTTCTCTTGACTTTTCTATTTTGTTTTCTACAAACCAACCTAAAGGTTGATTGTTTTGATCATAAAATCCACCATTGGTAAGAAATGTACAGTTATGTTTTTTGATTAAGTCTGTGGATGAATCTGATTGAGGGAGGTTTAAAAATAATTGTAAGTTTTTTGAGTTAGGGACTAGATAGTAAGCAAAAGGGTAGGTGTGTTGGTGGTAGTTGACGGAATTGAGGGTATCGACTAATGACGGGAGTTTAACTTCTTGAGGTAAAGGTGTGACCCCTGGAGTTTTTTGGGGAGAGTTTTTGAAAAAGAGAAGATAGAGGCTGAGGATTAGGAGAAGAAAAAAGATTTTTTTCATAAGTTGGCGGTGACGATGGTTTGGAGTTGTTCTCTAGTGGTGGTGGCCATGAGTTGTTGGCGGAGATTTAGGGCATTAGGAAAGTCGTTGATGTAAACTTTGATAAATCTTTTTAAGACATGAATAGGTTTTTTATCTCCCCAATTTTTGATAAAGATGTTTAAGTGGTCATCTAATAATTTAAATTTTTCTTGAGGAGATAAATCTTTGATGGATTTTTGGGGATTGAAGATAAAGGGATCGTGAAAGACTCCCCGACCGATCATGACGCCATCAACTTGATACTTTTTAACTTTTTGGTGAGCGTCTACTAATGAAGTAACGTCGCCATTGCCGATGATTAGAGTATTAGGGCTGATTTTGTCTCTTAGCTTAACCGCTTTTCCAATCTCATCCCAATGAGTGGGAACGTCGGATAATTCTTTAGTGGTGCGACCGTGAATGGTAAGGGCTGAGGGTTTGAATTTTAGTAAAAAGCTGATCCAGATTTCAGTTTGGATAGTTTTAAAACCAATTCTGGTTTTGATAGAGACTGGGATTTTGTTGTTGGCACCTTTTATAGTAGCGGTGATAATTTTTTCGGCTAAGGAATGATTGTTGATCAAAGCAGAACAGGCACCTTTTTTGATGACGGTTTTTTCTGGACAGCCAAAATTCAGGTCAACTCCGTTAAAACCTAAGTTATAAACTAGATCAGCTGAAGCTTCAAAAAGCTCGGGAACTAGACCCCAAAGTTGGGCGATTAAGGGTTTTTCTTTTGGGGTGTGATTTAAATATTGAAGATAGCTTGATTGATCGTGAGAAAAGATGGATTGAACGTTAACAAATTCGGTAAACATTAAGTCTGGTTTTCCGATATTAACCAACAATTGCCGAAAGGCCATGTCGGTGACCCCCTCCATGGGAGCTAAGCAAATGATGGGCTTTTTTAGGATTTGCCAAATATTTACCATAGTGAGATGATTATACTATGACTAAAGATAAGTACTCGGCTACTTGGGTTTCTCATTCTTCGATTAGTGATTGGTTGGCTTGTCCTCGAGCTTACTTTTTGAAAAATGTGTATAAAGATCCAAAAACTGGGCATAAAATTTCTTTAATGAGTCCACCACTAGCTTTGGGGTCGGCGGTACATGAAGTGGTGGAGGGGTTGTCTGTGTTGCCAACCGATAAAAGATTTGATGAGTCGTTGATTAAAAAATTTGATAAAGTCTGGGGGAAATTTAGTGGTAAGAAGGGTGGGTTTGGGGATGAAGCTGAGGAGGGCCGGTATAAAGAGAGAGGAAAAAAGATGTTGAGGCGAGTGATGAAGTATCCGGGGCCTTTGAAAAATTTGGCGGTGAAGATTCAGATGGATTTGCCTAATTATTGGCTAAGTGAAGAAGATAATATAATTCTTTGTGGAAAGATTGATTGGCTTGAATATTTGAAAGACGAGGACATGGTCCATATTATTGACTTTAAAACCGGAAAAAGGGCGGAGCAAAAGGGTTCGTTGCAACTACCGATTTATTATTTATTGGTAACTAATACTCAAAAACGGGCGGTAAAAAAGGCAAGTTATTGGCATATTGATTTGGCCGATGAGCCGATGGAACAAAAGTTACCGGATATTAAAAAAGCTAATGAGAAGATTTTAAAAATTGCTAAGGAGATAAAGCTGGCGAGAACTTTGGAGAGGTTTAAGTGCCCGAATGATGGCTGTCGAGCTTGTAAACCAATGGAGAAAATTATTAAAGGCGAAGGTGAGTTTGTGGGGGTGGATGAGATTCGGCGGGATATTTATATTCTACCTAGAACGAAAGAGGATAAGCCTGAGGGTAAGATATTGTGAGTGAGTAAAATATGAAGAAAGTGAAATCAAAACAAATTGACGATGGTTTGAGAGAAATCATACTCTATAGAACAGCTAGTGATCAGGTTAGGGTGGAGGTTTTTTTAATCAATGAAACTTTGTGGCTGACTCAAGAGAGGATAGCTAAAGTTTTTGGGGTTCAAAGGCCGGCCATTACCAAGCATTTAAGAAATATATTTGCTAGTGGTGAGTTAGACGAAAAAGGGGTTAGTTCCATTTTGGAACACACCACTAAGCATGGGGCTATCAAGGGAAAATCTCAGGTTGGCAAAGTTAAGTATTATAATCTTGATGTGATTATTGCCGTAGGATATAGGGTTAATAGTAAGCGTGCGACTCAATTTAGAATTTGGGCTACTAGTGTATTAAAAGAGTATGTGGTTAAGGGTTTTGCTATGGATGATAATAGGCTTAAAGATCCTAAATATTTTTTTGGTAAAGATTACTTTGAGGAGCAGTTAGCCAGAATTAGAGATATTCGCTCGAGCGAGCGTAGGTTTTATCAAAAAATTACTGATATCTACGCCGAGTGTAGTGCGGATTATGATTCAGATGAAGAAATAACTAGAGAATTTTTTGCCACGGTGCAAAATAAGCTTCACTTTGCCGTCTCTGGGCAAACAGCTGCCGAGATTATTAATGCTAGAGTGTCTAGTAGAAAACCCAATATGGGATTAACTACTTGGAAAAATTCCCCTAAAGGTAAAGTTAGAGAGGCTGATGTGGAAATTGCTAAAAATTATTTAAGTGAAAAGGAATTAGACCATCTCAATAGAATCGTATCTATGTATCTCGATTATGCTGAGCTTCAAGCAAAAAGGGGGCGAGTCATGTATATGAAGGATTGGGTAAAAAAACTTGATGCTTTTTTACATTTTAATGATCAGGATATTTTGCAAGGAAAAGGTGAGGTCAGCCATGAAGTGGCAGTGGCGCTGGCAAAAAAAGAGTATAAGGCTTTTTGTATTAAACAAGATAAAAATTACTTGTCAGATTTTGATAAGTTTAGTGGACAATATTTGGAGCAGCTGGATAAGAAAACTAATGACAAACTGTAAAGATAAAGCTTTAAAGTGGGTGGGTAAAATTCCCAAAGGGAAAGTGGCAACTTATGGGCAAATTGCTAAGTTGGCGGGAATGAAAGGGGCCAGGCCGGTGGGAAATTGGCTTCATACTCACGGACAACCAATCACCATAGTTCCCTGCCACCGGGTGGTAAATAGTAAGGGTGGGTTGGCGAAAAATTTTGGAGCCAAAGGGAAGATTCAAACCCAAAAAAAGCGATTGGAGTCCGAGGGGGTGAAGGTTAAAAACTATAATGTTGATTTGGATAAATTTTTATGGAAGGGGTAGCCCTACAAGGATAAACCCTGTAGATGAAAATACAAATCACACTCCCGGAGTGTGATTTGGCTAACTGTTTTTGCCGTGTTCGAGGACTTCCCCGCGACGGACAGTAAAGTTATAGTTTTTTAATAACTTTTGAATTGTCTGGCTAAGGTCTGCTTTGTATTGGTCATTTTTGGCTTGATAGAATTTCTTGATAACTTGATCTTTTTGGCCGGAAAGTTTTTTTAATAATCTATCTTTGATGTAGGAGGAAAGATTTAAGTGCTCTAAATAAATTTCGGTGGTGCCGGTGTTTTTGATGGCATCAAAGATACCGGTTAAGTTTCTGGGATTAGCAGAAAAATGAGGCAGTAAAGGACCAATAAAGGCGTAGGTTTTAATGCCCTCTTGATTTAGTTTTTTTAGAGCTTTTAATCTTAATGATACCGGCGGGGCGGATTTTTCTAAAAATTGACTAACCTTATCTTTGGTGGTGGTAATGGTTAAACCAACTTCAATTTTTTGGAGTTGGTTGAAAAGATCAATGTCTCGGGTGACTAAACTGGACTTGGTTAAGATACTGATTTGGCCTGGCCAATTATGCTTTATTAATAACTTTAAAACTCCTCTAGAAAGCTGGTATTTGGTCTCGATACCTTGGTAGGGGTCAGTAACCGAACTTAAAAAAATGGTTTTGGTTTTATCTTTGATTTTAGCTAATTGCTGGTCTAAAACTTCAAGGAGATTAACTTTAACAAAGACGTAGTTACCTCAATCGTTGATACTTTTGCCAACAAAGCGACCCATAAAACTGGCATAACAATAACTACAACCAAAGGCACAACCGGTATAGGGATTGATGACGTAGTCGGCGTCTGGTAATTTGGAAGCGACTAAAGCAGTTTTGACTTTTATTTCTTTGACGATGTTCATTTTGGGTAAATTATAGCAAAGAAAGTGCCTACAGGGTCGGACCCTGAAGGTTGGCTTGACGGTGGAGAGAATTTGGGAGAAGATTTGAATAGTAGGTTTTATGAAGAAACTAAAGAAAAAGTTGTTGATATCAAAGTGGTTGGGATTAGGATTGCTGATCCCCTCTTTATTGCTGAATGCCTACTTTGTTAGTCGGCCAAAAAGTGATTATGGAATTGAAGTGATGGAGGTGTTGGATGGAGATACTTTGCTATTGGAAGGGAAAACTCGATTGAGGTTACGGCAAGTGGATATGCCGGAACTTGATAATTGTTATGGACAGGAAGCTAAACAATTATTGGAAGAGATGGTAAAGGGAAAGAAAATTACTATTCAAGATAAAATCTTGGATCAGCGAGGTCGAGCCATGGCTTTGGTCTATTTGGGAGATAGATTAGTCAACTTGGAGTTATTAAAGAATGGTATGGGACGGTATCATTCGGACAAAACTCGAGCGACTGAGGAGTTGAAAGCGGCCGGAGCCAAAGCGAAGGCAGAAAATTTGGGAGTGTACTCGCCGGAGTGTTACCAACAAGAAAAAAATTTGGAAAAACCGGAGTGTATTATTAAGGGAAATATCGATTTAAATAATCAAAGTATTAAGAGATATTACTACCCGGGTTGTGCCCAGTATAAATTCGTGATTGTGGAGAAAGATAAAGGTGAAGATTGGTTTTGTAGTGAAGCGGAGGCTGAGGTGGCAGGGTATGTGAAGGCTAAATCCTGCCCGGAGGGATGAAGTTTTAAGAGAAGGTTGCCTACAAGGTTGGACCCTGAAGGAAAAAGATCATGGTAAAATAGATGAATATGAAAAAGCGAATGTTTTTTGCGTCAAGCATAGATAGAGTGGCAAGTCATATAGTTGGGAAAATTGAAGGAGGAGTGGATGGACTAAAGTCGGTGTTTATTAATACAGCTGCGGAAGCGGAGGAAGGTGATAAAAGTTGGATGGAAATTGATAGAACTGGATTAAATGAAGCTGGAATTAAAACTTTTGATTATACTATTACCGGTAAAACTAAAAGTGATTTGGAACGAGATTTAGGTGATTGTGAGTGGATCCATGTAAATGGCGGAAATGCTTTTTATTTACTACTCCAAATGCGAAAGTCGGGGTTTGACCAATTTATTAAGAGGCAGATTAATAAAGGGGTTATTTATTCCGGTTCAAGTGCTGGCTCGATAGTGGCGGCACCGGATATTGAAATTACTAAATGTATTGAGAGTAAAGACTTTGAAAAAGAGCTTGGAAGTTTTGAAGGATTAGGATTAGTAGATTTTATTACTCTACCTCATTGGGGTGGTGATGATTTTAGAGAATTATATTTAAATCAAAAAATTAAGTCTGCTTATAGAAAAGGGAATAAAATCATTTTGTTGAATGATGATCAGTATGTGGAAGTGGTGGATGGAAATTATAAAATTGTGGATGTAACGAAAGATTAAAAGACCTTCAAGGACTGTCCTTGAAGGTGCGGGAAAATAGTTTTCTCAAGAGAATTTTATTTGTGAATAAATTATAGGGTTATACAGGGACTGTCCTTGAAGGTGGAGGGCTAGAGTTTTGATT
The DNA here is from genome assembly GCA_963980215.1 of uncultured bacterium. Lineage (GTDB taxonomy): Bacteria > Patescibacteriota > Microgenomatia > UBA1400 > CG1-02-47-37 > CAXBYZ01. The sequence goes on from CAXBYZ010000001.1 coordinate 49,764, forward strand.
AACGTTTGGGGGATTGGCGCTTACGCCTGGCGGAGCCACCCATGCCGGCTTTGCGTCGTTCTCTTTTTCGTGGGTCTCTAGTAACTAGACCTTTTTTCTTTAGAATTGGTTTGAATTTCTCTTCATTGACTTTGATTAAGGTTCGTGCAATTCCGTGAATAGTGGCATCTAGTTGACTGGATTTGCCTGAACCTAAAACTTTGACGGTAACGTAGTATTTTTCTAGAACGTTGCAGATTTTGAATGGCTCTAGGAATAAACCTTGGTTGACTGAACCAGGAAAGTACTTACTAACTGGCAGATCATTGACTTCGTGGTCACCTTTTCCAGTGAATAGTCTAACTCGAGCGATGGCTCTTTTTCTTCTTCCGGTTGCGTAAACGTATTTTTTTGACATATTTATTTATCCTTTTTTAATTTCTTAACAGACACTCCTGGAGTGGGAACTTCTTTCACTCCGGGAGTGAGAGATTTCTTTAATTTATCAGCATAAATGTGGGTTTCTGTTTTAAATATTTTTAATCTCTTTAACCTTGGACTTCTTAGCTTGTTTTTTGGCAACATGCTGGAAACTGCTCTAGTAATAATTTTTCTTGAATCTTTTTCTAACTGACGGTCAAAGGTGATTTGTTTTAAGCCATTTGGAAAGTTGGTGTGGCGGTAGTAAATTTTATTTTGTTCTTTTCTACCAGTTACTTTGACGTCGTTGCTGTTTATGACTACTACATAGTCTCCACAATCTAGGTGGGAAGTGAAGTAGGGTTTGGTCTTGCCGATTAATTTTTGGGCAATTTGAGTAGCGACTCGACCCAAAACTTGGTCTTTGACATCTACTAGATGCCAATCTCTTTTTATATCTGATTGTTTGGTTGCGTATGTGTCCATAATTATTTCTCCACTTTCACTCCCGGAGTGGGAACTTCTTTCACTCCGGGAGTGAGTGAAGATTCTATTTTATCGACGAATTCGATTTTGGCCATCATGGTGTTGTCTCCCCTTCTTTGACCTAGTCTAACTATTCTAGTAAAACCAGAGTTTCTTTTTTTAGCTCTAGGAGCGATAACGTCAAAAAGATGATTGGCAGCTTTCTTGTGTGAGAGAAAAGCCATAACTTGGCGACGACAAGACAGAGAACCCTGCCTAGCTTTAGTCATTAATTTGTCAATTAATGGCTTTATTGCTTTGGCTTTGGCCTCGGTAGTCTTGATCTGCTCTTTGAAGATCAAGTTAGTGAGCAAGCTTTTAAATAAAGCTTTTCTCTGTTTGATGTTTCTACCAAGTTTCTTGGATTTGACTCTGTGTCTCACAATTACTCCTTGACGATAACGTCTTTTTCTTTGAGTTTATCGATAATAATATCTATGGATTTGCCACCGAGATTTTTAACTTTAGTAATATCTGATCGAGTAGCCTTAGATAACTCCTTGACTGTAGAGTAACCACCATTGCGTAGAGCGTTGGCGATACGAGTGGGAAGATCTAACTCTTCGACTGATAGTTTTAAGGATTCGTTTTCATCGACTGCTTCTGTCTCTTCTTCTACTTGGACTTCAAATGTTGGGTCGACAATTTGAGTGAAGGAAGAGATTAAGATAGAGGCGGCTTGCTCTAAAGCTTTTGATGGCTTGATGGTACCGTCGGTGTAGATTTCCATGACTAGTTTGTCTAGGTCAATCTTTCTACCAACGCGGGCAACCTCGACATTGTAGTTGACTCTAACAACTGGAGAGAATGATGCGTCTAGAACCATCTGGCCAAGTTTCTGGGCTTGACGATTTCTGGCTGGCAAGTAACCGTGGCCAGTTTCGACTTCCATTTTTACATCTAGTTTTGAGTTTTTGTCTGAAAGAGTGGCTAAAACTAAATCCTTGTTGGCAATCTTGACGTTGGCTGGAGTTTTGATGTCTCCGGCTTTGACTTCTCCTGGACCAACTGCGTTTAGACTTAACTCTAGAGGTTTTTCACCGGTGTAGCTTAGTCTAACTTGCTTTAGGTTTAAGAGTAGTTCAACAATATCTTCTTTGACTCCTGAAAGAGAAGTGAATTGGTGGGTAACTCCGTCTATAGATGCGTTGGTGATAGCGGCTCCAGTTAGACTTGAAAGAAGAACTCTTCTTAAAGCGTTACCGATAGTTTGACCATAACCCTTTTCTAGTGGAGTTAGTTCGAATTTACCGAAGTCTTCTGTCTCGGCAATGGCAGTTGTTTTAAAGTTTGGTTTGATCATAAAAATAATCTCCTTTATCTTGAGTAGAACTCAACGATGAGCTGCTCTTGAATATTAATATCTATTTCTTCACGTTCTGGCAGTCTTTCTAGTTTAGCAGCAACCGCTTTTCTTTTGAGCCACTTGGGAATGACCATGTCTTTTTTTGCTTTTGCTAAAAGAGCGGCTACATCTGGAATCTTTTGACCTTTGGCGTCTAGGCTGATGACTTGGCCGATCTTGACTAGGTACGATGGAATGCTTAGTTTTTTGCCGTCTACCATGACATGGCCATGGGAAACTAGCTGACGAGCGGCTGGCCTAGTGGCGGCAAATCCGGCTCGATAGACTAAGTTATCTAGACGAGACTCTAGGATCTGGAGAAGCTTTTCTCCGGTAGCACTTTGAGTCTTTCTAGCTACTTTGTAGTATCTTCTGAATTGTCTCTCTAGAACCCCGTAGGCAGTTTTTAGTTTCTGTTTTTCTTTTAGCTGTGAGCCGTAATCTGATAGCCTTCTTTTGAGTTTTTTACCGTGAAATCCTGGTGGATGAGGTTTTTTGGCTAGAAGTTTGTCAAACTTGGGAGAACCAAAGATGTTCTCTCCAAATTTTCTAACTAGCTTACCTCTTTTGGTTGAAACTTTTGCCATATTTATCCTCTACGCCTCTTTTTGGGACGACAACCATTGTGGGGAATGGGTGTAATATCTGATATTTGAGTAACTTTTACTCCACTAGATCTGATGACACCAAGAACTGCGTCTCTGCCTGAACCTGGGCCCTTGATAAAGACTTGAACGGTGGTGAGACCACGATCTTTGGCTTTGGCAAGAACGGCCTCAATAGCTGTAGAGGCGGCAAATGGAGTGGATTTTCTTGAACCCTTGAAACCTGAAGCTCCAGTGGAACCCCAAGTGATAACATTACCTTTTATGTCCGTGATGGAAATTAGGGTGTTGTTGAAGGTAGCGGTAATAAAAATTTTACCGGTGGTGATTTTGGTAGTGGATGTGGTTGGTTTATCGTTTTTCATTTTTTAGCTGCCTCCATTTTTGCGGCATCTTCTTTCTTTAGAGCTCCGACGGTCATTCTGCGACCACGCCTGGTTCTGGCGTTGTGTCTTGTTCTTTGGCCTCGTGATGGTAACTTAGCAGCATGACGCATGCCTCTGTAGGTGCCGATTTGCCTAAGTCTTTTGATGTTTTCGGTGATTATTTTTCGGAGTGAACCTTCGGTGGGAAGAGTTTCTAAGGACTTTTGAATTCTAACAACTTCTTCTGAGGTGAGATCTTTGGCTCTCTTATCTGGGTCGACATTGGCAAGCTTTAAAACTTTTTTGACATTTTCTCGGCCAATACCGTAGAGATAGGTTAAGGCGATGCCTGTTTTTTTGTTTTGAGGTAGGTCGATTCCTGATATTCTTGGCATAAATTATCCTTGACGCTGTTTATGGCGAGGATTCTCACAAATAACGTAGACAACCCCCTTGCGACGGACTGTCTTGCATTTTATACATCTTTTTTTGACTGATGCTTGTACTTTCATAAAAAAATCTCAAAACCATTTTATTTAAAATAGCAGGTTTTGAGGTTATTTAGTTATTTTAATCTGTAAACGATGCGACCCTTGTCTTCATCGTAAGGGGATTGCTCCACTTTGACTTTATCTCCAGGAAGGACACGAATTCTGTACATTCGCATTTTTCCACCGAGATGACAAAAAATTGTTTTGTCTGAGTTGTCAACTTTTACTTTGAAGGTGGCATTGGGAAGATTCTCAATGACTACTCCTTCTACTTCTATAATGTCTTTCTGACTCATTATTGTCCTTATTATATCAGATAATTAATAATTTTTCTATAATTTACTAGGTTAGAATAACTGGGCCGTTTTTGGTGACGGCGACAGTGTGTTCAAACATGCCAGCTAGCTTACCGTCTTTGGTGGCAATTGTCCAACCGTCTTTTTTATCGGTGATGGTGTCGCTTGAACCTTGCATGTAGATAATTTCGATAGCTATGGTTAGCCCTTCTTCAATTACTGGAGTAGATTTGACGTCTTCCTCAAGGTAACAAGGAATCATGGGCTGGTGATGAAGAGTGGTGCTGATGCCATGGCCAGTTAAATTCCTAGCAACATTGTAGCCTTCTTTTTCAACAGTTTCTTGCATGGCTCTTGAGATGTGGCCAATGTGTTTGCCAACTTTGGCTTGCTTGATAGCTAGATTTAAGGCTTTTTCTCCGGTTTCGAGAAATTTTTTCTTTTCTTGGTAGTCATCTGGTTTACCGATAATGAAAGTAAATGAGGTGTCTGTGTGATAACCTTTAAAATAAATACCGACGTCTATAGAGACGACGTCCCCGTCTTTAATAACTTTGTCATCTGGAATGCCGTGAACTAACCCAGAGTTTAAGTTTATACAAGTGGCCCAAGAGTAACCGGGAACCATGGCAAAGCTGGCTTGACCGCCGGCCTCTTTGATTAACTTTTGAGCTTCGGCTTCGATTTGGCTTAATTTCATCCCCACTTTAGTTGTTTGAATTAGGGTTTTTTTTATCTCTTTTAACTTAGCTCCACCGATGGCCATTATTTTGACTTTATCCATAGTTACCTCTATCACACCTTAGAGGTGTGATTGATTAATTTGAGGTGGAGGAGTTTTTTGATGATTGCTTCTACAACTTGGTTGATTGTTAGTTTTGTGGTTTTTAGTAACCAAGCTCCTGGAACAATTTTAAGTGGATCTGCTTCTCTACCAGAATCTTGTTGGTCTCTTTTTTTTGTTTGTTTTAGAGTGGCTGGAAATGATTGTTTGGTTCCTTTTTTTGATAACTCAATGTGTCTACGTTTGGCTCTTGATTCAACTGAAGCTGTCATGAATATTTTAATGTCTGCCTTGGGAAGAACAACTGAAGTGATGTCCCTGCCCTCCATAACAACGCTTTGTTTTTTTGCCATTGTTTTTTGAAGATTGACCAAGTGTTTTCTTACCCTTGGAAGAGTAGCTACCGAAGAAGCTCCCCAACTGATTTTCTCTGATCGAAGTTCTTTGGTGACATCTTTGTTGTCTAACATAACAGTGCAGAAGCGACTGTTGTTTTTGGGTGGATAGAGCGAGATTTTTGATTTTTTTAGTAAAGGAATTAATTCTTTTTCATTGGTAAATTCAATTGAATTTCTTTGAGCTATTAGAGCGACTGTCCGATACATTGAACCGGTGTCGATGTAGGTAATGCTTAGTTGTTTAGATAGTAAGCGAGCGATGGTGCTTTTTCCCGCTCCAGCTGGACCGTCGATGGCAATTTGAATATTCTTGGTAGGTTTATACTTTGGCTTCATTTACTGTTTTCATAACATCTTGGTGAATGTCTTCTATGGACTGCTCGCCGTTGATGGTTTTTAGTAAACCTTCTTCTTTGTAGTACTTTAGAACATCGGCTTCTTGCCTGTGATAGATGTCTAGTCTTGATTTAACTTTTTGTTCGGAGTCGTGAAGAGAGCCATCTGGGCTTTTTCTGCCTCTTTTTAGCAATCTTTTGACTGACTCTTCATTGCTAACATCGAGGTGAAAAACAAAGTTAACTTTTTTGCCGTACTTGTCTAGTTTATCAGCTAAAAATAGAGCTTGGGTGTGGTTTCTGGGAAAACCGTCGATAACAAAACCGTCTTTGACGTCATCTTCTTTGAGTCGATATTTCCAGAGAACAAACATTTCTGAGTCAGCAACGTAGTGACCTAGAGTTAAACAATCTCGACAAACGTCGCCCATGATGCCTTGGTCTTCTTTGGCAAATTTTCTAACTAGATCCCCTGAACCCAAGTAAGGAACGCCAATTTTTTCGGCTAACATCTTGGCTTGAGTGGATTTTCCTGAGCCTTCTGGCCCGTAAAAAATTATAAACATTTTAGAGGAAACTTTCGTAGTTTCGCATAATTAATTGAGATTCAAAGTTTTTGCTGGTTTCTAGAATAACTGAGACGACGATGAGAATTCCAGTACCACCGATAGTCATGGTGGTAATACCGGTGATGTATCTAGCAATAGATGGCAAGATAGCTATCAATCCCAAGAATAGAGCCCCGGCTAGAGTGATTCTATTAAGAACGTAAGACAGGTAGTCGGCAGTAGGTCGACCTGGCCTAATACCGGGAATAAAGCCTCCGTATTTTTTGATGTCTTCGGCAATTTTATCTGGATTAAAGGTAACGGCGGTGTAGAAGTAGGTAAAGGCAACTACTAGAAATAAATAAATAATGTGGTAGGGAGCTTTATTGGGGTCAAATAGATCGGTAACTTTAGTGGCAAAGGAGGCAACGGCTGGGTTGCTAACCCCTGATAAAAATCTACCAACTACTGATGGCATGAGGACTAGAGAAACTGCAAAGATTATAGGAATAACTCCAGCTTGATTGACTCTTAGAGGTAAGTGAGTTGATTGACCTGGCTGAGTACGACCAGAAACTCTTCTGGCATAGCGAACCTTGATTTGACGAGTGGCTTCGTTGACGTAGATGATGCCGGAGATAACTAATAAACTTAGGGCAGCAAAAGTGATGATACCAACAAAGTTTAGAGTTTGACTAATTGAAGAGGTTTGGAGAAGAGAAACAGGGAGACGACCAACGATACCTGCAAAGATAAGTAGAGAGATACCGTTGCCGATACCGTACTCTGTTAGTAACTCCCCGAGCCACATTAGCAAGACTGTGCCGGCAACCATGGTGACAACGGTGCTAACTGCAAAGAGTGGGTTTGAGATAGAGATAATCTGTTGGTTTTTTAGGAGAGCGACCATGCCAATACTTTGAAGTGTGGCTAGGGGAATGGATAATAATCTAGTCCATTGGTTGATTTTTTCTCGACCATACTCGCCTTCTTTGCTGATCTCTTCTAGTTTGGGGAAGATGATGGTGAGCAGATTAAAGACGATTGAGGCATTAATGTAGGGACCTAAACCTAGAGCCATGATAGAGAAGTTGGCTAGGGTGCCCCCTGAAAAAATGTCTAGAAGTCCTAGTAGTTGGTTTGAACCAAAAAGTTGTTTTAAGGCGTTGACATCAACACCTGGAACTGGAATGTGAGCAACAAAACGAAAAATGACAAAGATAAAAAATGTTATTAATATCTTTTTTCTTAAATCTTTTATTTTAAATATATTTAAGATTGGTTTTAAGTTCATTTAGTCTTAGGAGCAGCTTTTTTTGGTTTAGCTACTTTTTTAGTGGCTGGTTTTGTTTTTGGTTTGGCCTCAACTACTTTTCCACCGGCCTTTTTTATTTTAACAGCTGCGGCTTTAGAAACTGGTAGCTTGATGGTTAAGGCTACTTTTAGGTCTCCGTCTCCTAAAACTTTCACTTTTAAGTCTTTGGCACTGGCTGGTAGAACCTTGTTTTTGATTAAAGTATCTACTGAAACTGTAGCCCCTTTCTTAAAACTTTCAAGATGTTTTAGGTTGATGATTAAGGGTTTGACCCCAACTGGTTTGTTTTTTAGTTTTCCACGTAACATAGGAACTCTCCTTATTAATGTTTTTCTCATTGGCGCACCTTCAAAGTAGAGTGGGACTTTGCTTCTGGCCTTTTGACCTTTGGCTCCACGACCGGAGGTGTGACCACCTTTGCCGGATCCATAACCACGACCAACTCTTTTTTTTGGTTTGTCTTTGATTTTTGTAAGTGTGTTTAGTGTCATTTTGTCTCCTTTTGGAGTTTAGTGTAGTTTTGAAGTTGTTTTAGAGCTTTGATAGTACAGTAGACGTTTGAAGCTTTGTTTCTGGTTCCAAGAACTTTGCTGGAGATGTTTTTGACTCCAGCGGCCTCCATAACTGATCTAACTGCTCCACCAGCAATAATACCACTACCTTTTGGAGCTGGTTTAAGCATGACTTTGGCGGCACCAAATTTTACCAAAACATCGTAAGGAATGGTGTCTTTTTTCATGGGAACGGTGATGAGGTTTTTCTTGGCTTTTCTGATTCCTTTTTTGATTGAGGAAAGAACATCTGGGGCTTTTCCTAGACCGACACCGACGCGACCCTTTTTGTCTCCAACCACCATTAGGACTGAGAAGCCGATTTGGTTGCCGCCTTTGGTTTTTTTGGAGACACGACTGACTTGAATGACTTTCTCGTCGAATTCTTTGTCTTGTTGGTATCTACCTTGATTTCTATTGTTGTTTTTTGGTGGTTGATTCATATTTATATTTTTAGACCAGCTTTTCTGGCTGCATCTGCTAGAGCTTTGACTCGGCCGTGGTACTTGTAGGGACCACGATCGAAAACTACTTGTTTAATTTTTTTAAGTTTGGCTTTTTTGGCGATAGCTTCACCCAAAGCAATAGCTTGGTCTAGCTTGGTTTTGGCTTTGGTGTCTAGTTTTTTGGTAGTAGCTGAAACTAGAGTAACTCCTTTGGTGTCGTCTATGATTTGAGCTGAAGTGTATTTATTTGACCTAAAGACAGTTAGTCTTGGCCTATCCTTGCTTGTGGTTAAGCTTGCTCTAGTTCTGATTTGTCTTTTGGTTTTTTTGTTTTTGTATCTATTGATCATGTTTATGCTTCGGCTGCTTTGGCGGCTTTACCTGGTTTTAATTTAACAACTTCGCCTTGATACCTAACACCCTTACCTTTGTAAGAGTCGGGTTTTTTAAATTCTCTAATTTTGGCGGCTACTTGACCAACTAACTGTTTATCTGCCCCGGAGACAACGATAGTTTTGTTGTCTTTGACTTCGACTTTGATTGATTCTGGTGCCTGGTAAACAACTGGGTGAGAAAACCCGAGAGAAAGTTCGATGGCTTTACCCTTGGCTTCGACTCTAAAACCGGTGCCTTCTAGCTCTAGAGTTTTGGAGTAGCCTTTGGTAACACCTTCAACCATGTTGAAAAGAAGACTTCTGACTAGACCGTGATAGGCTTTGGTTTGGTTTGAAGTAGTGGTAGTGGTAACTGTAGCTAGCTTATCTTTGACTTCAATGGCTATACCCTCAGGGATTTTTTGAGTAAGAGAAATGCCCTTGGAAGAGACTTTCATCTGATTGTCTTTTACCTCTAGAGTAACTTCTTCTGGGATGGTGACTGGTTGTTTTCCGATTCTAGACATATTTAGCTAACTTTGAGAAGAACTTCTCCTCCTAAATTTTTTTCTTGAGCTTGACGAGCACCCATAACGCCTTTTGAAGTAGAGATAATGACATAGCCTCGACCCCTCATGTACTTGGCTAACTCTTTGACGGTGGCGTAAGTTCTGACACCTGGCTTTGAGATTCTTTTTAGTTGGCCTATGGCTGGCATTCTATCTTTGTACTTGAGGGTAAGTTTTAAGGTTTTTAAGGGGACTTTGCCTTCAACTGAGTAGTCTTTGATGTAGCCTTTATTCTTGAGAATTCTAACTATGTCTTCTTTTAAGATAGAGTGAGGGATAGAAACGGTTTTGTGGTTAACTGATTTGGCGTTTCTAATTCTGGTGAGTAAGTCTGCAATAGGGTCTGATAGCATATATATAGTTTACCAACTGGCTTTGGTAACTCCTGGTAATTCTCCGTTTTGGGCTAGTTTTCTAAAGCAAAGTCTGCAGATGCCAAAGAGTCTAATAAAAGCTCTTGGACGACCACAGAGTTGGCAACGATTTTTTTGCCTGGAGCTGTATTTTGGTTTTCTGGCTTGTTTTGCAAAGTATTTTATTTTTGCCATAGTTTGTTAGGTTAAAGTTCAAAACTTTATGTTATTTTTTTGTCTCCAATTTTTCAAAAGGCATACCGAGGAGTTCTAGTAATCTTAAGGCCAGTTTGTTTTCACCAGCTGAAGTCACAAAGTTTATTTGTAATCCACGGACAGCGTCGATTGTATCATAATCTACCTCATGAAAAACAGTCTGTTCTTTTAAACCGATGGAGTAGTTGCCCCGACCGTCGAAAGATTTCCTGGCAACTCCTTGAAAGTCCCTTACTCTTGGGAGAACAATGGAGACAAATTTGTCGAAAAATTCGTACATTCTTTCGTTTCTTAGAGTAACCATGACGCCGATTGGGTCGTTTTTTCTAATTTTAAAGGCGGCTTCGGCAACACGAGCTCGGGTGATGATGGCTTTTTGACCGGCAATAAGGCTGATGTAGTCGGAAACTTTTTTGACTACGCCTTTGTCTCCAGCGCCCTCTTTGAGCCCAACGTTGATAATAATTTTTTGTAACTTGGGGACAGCTAGGTCGTTACCGAGCTTAAACTCTTCTTTTAGAGTTTTTAGGATTTCTGTTTGGTATTTTTCTTTTAGTCTATTCATAGTTAATTATAAGGTTAAAGTTCGTAACCTTATATTATTTTTAAGCATTTTTTACAGATTCTAACTTTCTTTTTGCCAACACCCTGGTAACCAACTCTGGTGATTTTTTTGCATTTGGGACATATTAAAGCTACTTTGGAGACGTACATTGGCTTGGTGATATCTACAATACCGCCTGGCTGAGACTCTCCTTGTGACTTTATGTGTTTTTTGTACATGTTGATGCCGTTAACTAAAACCATGTTTTTTCGTGGAAAAACTTTTTCGATTTTTCCAGTTTTACCATTGTCTTTACCTAGAGTAACTTTGACGGTGTCGTTGATTTTTAATTTCATAGTACCTCTGGTGCTTGGGAGGCAATTTTGTTGTACCCAAGTTCTTTAATTTCTCGAGCAATGGGACCAAAAATTCTGGTGCCTTTTGGCTCTTTATTTTTGACGTTTTCTAGAATAACGGCGGCGTTGTCGTCGAAACGAACGAATGAGCCGTCTTTTCTACCGGTTTCTTTTCTGGTGCGAACAATAACAGCTTTAACAACCTCACCGGCTTTAACCTGAGCGTGAGGGTGAGCTTGGATAACGGCGGCGGTGATGATGTCTCCGATGTGACCGAAACGTTTCCTTGAACCACCGTGCACTAGAATAGTTCTTAGTTTTTTACCTCCAGAGTTATCAGCTACCTTTAGGGTTGATCTTAGTTGAATCATACTTTGCTCTCCACTTGCCAACGCTTTTTCTTGCTGATTGGCTTAGTTTCCTGAATGATGACTTTGTCTCCTGGTTTTAAGTCGAATTTCTCGTTGTGGACTAGGTAGTTTCTTCTTTTGCTGATAGTTTTTTTGTAGACAGGGTGGGTCCATCTACGGACGACTTGAACCTTGGCTGATTTTTCCATCTTGGCACTGATAACGATAGCGGTTAGTTGTTTTTTCATATTTATTTAGCCTTAGATTGGATAATTGTTTTGATAAGAGCAATTTGATATCTAGTTTTTTTAATAAGAGAGGTGTCTTTTAGGGAACCTGTCTTTAACTTTAATTTTTGATCAATTAAATCTTTTTTGGATTTAATTAAATCTTGGTTTAGTTCTTTGGTGGTTTTAGCTTGAAAAGCTTTTTTGTCTTTTGATTTCATGTTAAATTCTTTTTACAAATCTAGTTTTCATAGGTAGTTTTTGGGTAGCTAGTCTGAATGACTCTCTGGCAATACTTTCCTCTACTCCGGCTAACTCAAATATAACTCGACCTGGCTTGATAACACAAACGTAACCCTCTATCTCCCCCTTACCGTTACCCATGCGAACACCGGCACCTTTTTTGGTGTAGGTTTTGTCTGGAAAGACTCGAATCCATAGCTTGCCAGCTCTTTTGGTGTGGTGAGTAATGGTTTTTCTGGCGGCTTCTATCTGTCTGTTGGTCATCCAGCCTCTATCCATGGCTTTTAGGCCATACTCGCCAAAAGATACTTTTGAGCCAACGTTAGCGTTTCCGTTCATAGAACCTCTAAAGTGCTTGCGGTATTTCATTCTTTTTGGTTGTAGCATAATTAAGTTCGTAACCTTAGGTTATTTTAAGTCTTTTTCTCCTTTGTATACCCAGACCTTGATACCAACGTAGCCAAATTTGGTTAGAACTGGGTTCTCGAAGTAATCAATATCTGATCTAATGGTGCTTAGGGGAACGCTGCCCTGTGAGTATTTTTCGGTTCGACTAATTTCGGCGCCATTGATACGACCGGCTAGAACAATCTTGACACCCTTGGCACCGGAAGTCATAGCTCTTTCTAGGGCTTGGGAGATAGCTCTTCGGTGAGGGTAGCGCTTGAGGATTTGGTCGGCAATTCTTAGGCCAATTAATCTGGCGGAGATGTCTGGTTTTTTAACCTCTACAACTTCTAGTTCGAACTTTGGAGCTTTGCCGTCTTTTTTGTTAAAGTCTAGTTTTTTGGAAATAATCTTTTTTAGTTCCTCGATGCCTGAGCCACCGCGACCAATAACCACACCTGGCCTGGAGACGTGAAGAATAAATTTAATGGTATTAATAGAACGTTCTATTTTGACATCGGTGATACCGGCTAAAGCAAGTTTTTCAAACAAGAACTTTCTTAGTTGAAGGTCTTGAATTAAGAATTTTCTGTAGTCTGATTTGGTAGCAAACCAGTTACTTGACCAAGTGTATAGTGGTCCGATTCTAAATGATTTTGGATTTACTTTTTGTCCCATATTACTCGCCTCGCTTTTGCTTCATCGAAGCAGATTTTTTCTTAGTAGCAACTTTTTTTGCTGATTTTTTGGTGGTTGGCTTTGGTTTTTCTTCTTGGCTTTTTAGTATAACTTTGATGTGGCTGGTTCTCTTTAGTATTGAATGGGCACGACCACGAGAAACTGGATTCCAGCGCTTGTAGGTAGAGCCTTCGTTGATTTCAATTGATTGAATTTTGAGTGAGTCTTTGGGTAAGTTTAGGTTGTTGACTGCGTTGGCAACCGCTTGTTTTAGGGTTTTTAATAGAGGAGTGGAAGCTCTTTTTCTTAAGTGAGTTAGAGTAGTTAAGGCTTCGTTTAAGCTCATGTTTCTAACTAGATTAGCAACTAATCTAATTTTTCTTGGGCTAGTTCTGATGAATTTTGATTCTGCTTTGATTAACATAAGATTAGGTTTTAGTAATAGTTCTCTTAACCATTTTTCCGTGACCTCTAAAGGTTCTGGTGGGGGCAAACTCCCCTAATCGATGGCCAACCATGGATTCGTTGACGAAAACTTCTATAAATTTATTGCCGTTGTGAACAAGAAAAGTGTGGCTAACAAATTCTGGCGAGATTTGACTTGAACGAGACCAGGTTTTGATTGGCTCTTTTTTGCCCTCGGCTTTCATTTTGTCGATCTTTTTTGATAATCTTGGATCGACGTATGGTCCTTTTTTGTTTGATCTAGACATTACTTTCTCCTGTCTTTGATAATAAATTTGGTTGAGTATTTCCTTGGTTTTCTGGTTTTCTTACCAAGAGTCTTTTTACCCCAAGGGCTTAAAGGGGATGGCATACCAATACCACTACGACCCTCACCGCCACCGTGTGGGTGTGAGCCGGGGTGTTGAGCAGTACCACGAACAGTTGGCCTGACTCCCAGGTGTCGTTTTCTTCCGGCTTTACCAAGTTTTATGTTCTTTACATCTTGGTTTCCAACCTCGCCGATTGTAGCATAACACTCCAAAGAAATTAAACGGACTTCTCCAGACGGAAGTTTGACGATGGCTTTTTTGTCTTTTCCTTGAAGAGTAGCGGCGGTACCTGCTGATCTAACCATCTGGCCACCTTTTCCTGGGGTGATTTCAAGATTGTGGATTAAACTACCAACCGGGATTGATCTTAATGGACAGGCGTTTCCGGGTTTGATTGGAGCTTTTTCACCGGAAATGATTGGTTGGTTTACTTTTAATCCTTTGGGGGCAAGAATGTATCTTTTGGCCCCATCGATGTAGTGAAGAAGGGCAATGTTGGCACTTCTGTTTGGATCGTACTCGATGGTAGCGACTTTGGCGACGATGTCTCTTTTGTCTCTTTTAAAGTCGATAAGACGATATTGTCTTTTGTGGCGACCACCGTGATGACGAACAGAAATTTTACCTGAACTGTCTCGGCCAGCCTTGTACTTGATAACCTTGGTGAGGCTTTTTTCTGGTTTGGTGGTGGTGATTTCATCGAAAGTAATGTCTCTTCGATGCCTTCGACCCGGGGTGGTGGGTTTGTATGTTCTAATTGCCATATTTATTTATCTTGAGTCCTTTTTTCTTGTCTTTTACCTAAACCTAGTAAGCCTCTCTTTTTTGGGGCAGATTTTGGAGTGGGTTTAGCGGTTTTGGTGATAGATTTTTTTTGGGTTGATTTTTCTTCTGGAAGCTTGAAGTACTCGATCATTTGACCTGTTTTTAGAGTGACGATGGCCTTTTTTTGATCGGCGGTTCTTTTTGATATTCTGCTTTTGCCTGATCTTTTAACTTTGCCGGCTTTTTTGACAGTTTTAACCATAATCACATCTACTTTGAAAAGCTCTTCAATAGCCTGGGCAATAGCTGGCTTAGTAGCAGTTTTTTTAACAAAAAAGGTAAACTGGCTGTTTTGAGCTAGTTGGAATGATTTTTCGGTGATTGATGGTCTTAGAATGATATCAAGAGACATAGTGCTCCTCTAAGTTTTTTAAGGATTCTTTGGTAAAGATTATTTGATTGGCGTTTAGGGCGTGGTAGGTGTTTAGGCTTTTTGCTGAAGTGGTGTTGATGTAGTTTAAGTTTTTGGTAGCTCTCTTGACAGAAAGCTGACTGGTGACTAGAAGAATCTTTTTTGGCTCTTTGTTTAGAGTTGTAAAGACTTGGTTGAATTTTTTGGTTTTTGGATCTAGTTTTTCTAGACCTGAAATAGCTATGATGTTTTCGTTTTTATACTGCTTTGAGAGAGCGCTGAAGAGGCTGGCTTTTTTCATTTTTTTAGCCATTGAGAGTTTGAAGTGTTGCTCTCCGGTTGGACCATGAGCCTTGGCACCACCAACAAAGATAGGGGCATTTCGACTCCCGTGACGAGCTCGACCAGTACCTTTTTGTCTCCAAACTTTTTGTTTGGTGACTTTAACTTCTCCTCTTGATTTGGTTTTGGCTGGAGATTGGCGTTGATTGGATAGATAAACCTTGATAGCTTGAGCCATTAGTGGCTCGTTGATTTTAGCCTCAAAGATTTTTTTCTTTAGAGTAATTTTGGTGTTTTTTTTGGTGCTGATGGTGTAGAGATTTATGGATGACATATTGTTGGGTTTTTGATTTTCTTTGATTTGGTGATTTCTAGTAAGCTAGAGTTGAAGCTAGGAACGGTACCCTTGATGGTAATGATGTTTTCTTGATCGTTAACTTCTAAGATTTGAAGGTTGGTGACGGTAACTCTGTCTGTACCCATGTGGCCTGGCATTTTTTTACCCTTCCAAACACGACCAGGGTCTGATCTTTGACCGATGGAGCCGATTGATCTTGGTCTATCTGATTGACCGTGAGTTCTTGGTCCACCTTTAAAGCCCCAACGCTTCATGCCACCGGCAAAACCACGTCCTTTTGAGGTACCGGCAACTTTGACTCCGTCGCCAGCCTTGAAAACGTCTGAAGCTTTGATTTGGTCACCGACTTTTAGAGTAGGTTCTTCTTTGGTTCTGATTTCTTTGATAAATTTTGGAGGATTTTTTAGTTTAGATTTTTTTAGGTGTTTTAGAAGAGGTTTGGAGAAAGATTTTTTGGATTTTTTACCAAGAGCGCATTGAATTGACCAATAACCGTCTTTTTCAAGAGATTTCACTTGAGTGACAGTTAGGGGGGTGGCTTTGGCTTGGGTAACTACCAAACGATTACCTTTGTCATCAAAGGCTTGGGCAGTCTTTAGTTTGGTAGCAAAAAATGTATTAATCATGGGAATTTGTTACATTCGAATTTCAATACCAACTCCGGCGGGCAACTCCAGATGCATTAAACTATCGATAGTTTTGTCTGTTGAGTCCATTATGTCTACAAGTCTTTTGTGGGTGAGTAGCTGAAAGTGCTCTCTGGCGTCTTCATCGACATGTGGGCTGGTGTTGACACATACTAGTTTTCTTCTGGTAGGCAGAGGGATTGGGCCAATGACTTTAGCTCCTGTTGAAAGAGCAGTGTCTAGTATTTTTTGGCAACACTCATCTATGATCCTGTGATCATATGATTTTAGCCTGATTCTGATTCTACCTTTTGGCATAAACAATGATAAGGTTCCGAACTCGAACTTCTCAAAGTTCGGAACCTTATGTTAGATTTAATTTTAAATTATTACTTAATAATCTTGGTAATAACACCAGCTCCTACGGTAAGTCCACCTTCGCGGATAGCGAAACGAAGACCTTCTTCTAGGGCAACTGGTTGAATTAGCTTGGCAGACATATTCGCTTTGTCTCCAGGCATTACCATCTCGACTCCTTTTGGCAAGGTAACATCTCCAGTGACATCAGTAGTTCTGATGTAGAACTGAGGTTTGTACCCGGTAAAGAATGGTGTGTGGCGTCCACCTTCTTCTTTGGAAAGAATGTAGATTTCGGCTTCAAATTCTGTAAAGGCTTTTACAGAACCTGGTTTAGCAAGAACTTGACCTCTTTCGACGTCATCTTTTTCGACTCCTCGAAGCAAGATACCAACGTTATCACCGGCTTGACCGTCTTCGAGTTGTTTTCTGAACATCTCGACTCCAGTAACAGTGGTTTTTCTGGTGTCTTTTAGACCGATGACTTCGATTTCCTCACCGACGGTGATTTTACCGCGGTCGATTCTACCAGTAACAACTGTGCCTCTCCCTTTAATAGAAAAGACGTCTTCGACAGCCATTAGGAACGGTTTGTCTAGAGGTCTTTCTGGGGCGGGAATGTATTCATCTAGGGCTTTCATGAGCTCTTCGATGGATTTACCAGCTTCGGCGTCTCCCTCTAAAGCTTTTAGAGCACTGCCTCTAATTATTGGGACGTCTTTACCTGGAAAGTCGTACTTGGTTAGTAGTTCTCTAACTTCCTCTTCAACTAAGTCAATCATTTCTTTGTCATCGACCATGTCGACTTTGTTAAGAAAGACTACTAAAGCTGGAACGTTAACCTGCTTGGCCAAGAGTAGATGCTCTCTGGTTTGAGGCATTGGGCCATCGGTTGCGGCAACAACTAAAATAGCACCGTCCATTTGAGCGGCACCAGTAATCATGTTCTTGATGTAGTCTTTGTGTCCTGGACAGTCGATGTGGGCGTAGTGGCGTTTGTCTGTTTCGTACTCTAAGTGAGAGATAGAAATAGTAATACCACGCTCTTTTTCTTCTGGAGATTTATCAATCTCGTCAAATTTTAGAGCTTGGGCTTGGTTTTTACTTGCCAAGTATTGAGTAATTGCGGCAGACAAAGTTGTCTTGCCGTGATCGACATGACCAATGGTCCCGACGTTTAGATGGGGCTTGGTTCTGTTGAATGTTGCCATATGGCCTCCTTTTATTTATTAGCTAGTTAATTGTTTTTCTAGCGTTTTGTATTTTATCATAATCAACCCCCTTTTTCAGAGGTGGATGGATTTTGCTTTTTTATGATAGTTTCGGTGATGTTTTGTGGAACTTCTTCGTAGTGAGATGGCTCCATGTAGAAGCTGGCTCGACCTTGAGTCATGGACCTTAAAATGGTAACGTATTGGGTCAACTCTGCTAGGGGTACAAGGGCGGTAATGATGGTGACTTTGCCTCGGCTAGTTGTGCCTTGAACTTGAGCTCTTTTGGCTGATAAGTCACCGATAATTTCTCCCATAAATTCTTCTGGGGTAGAAACTTCGACCTTCATGATAGGCTCTAGTAAAATTGGATCGGCTTTTTTAACGGCAGTTTGTAGAGCCATGGAACCGGCAATTTTGAAGGCAATTTCTGAAGAGTCGACATCGTGATAAGAGCCGTCGTAGACGATGGCTTTGACGTCGACCATTGGGTAACCGGCAATACAGCCATTTTCTAAAGCTTCTTTGACACCCTTGCCGACGGCTGGAATAAATTCTTTGGGAATACGACCACCAACAACTTCTGAGACGAACTCGAAACCTTCGCCAGAATCTCTTGGCTCTATCCTTAATAAACAGTGACCGTATTGACCGCGACCGCCTGACTGTTTGATGTATTTGCCTTCGGCTTCGGCTTTCTTTTTAATGGTTTCTTTGTAAGCAACTTGAGGTTGACCAGTATTGGCTTCTACATTAAATTCTCTTTTCATACGATCGACTAAGATTTCTAGATGAAGTTCGCCCATTCCGGAAATGATGGTTTGGCCGGTTTCGGGATTACTCTTGATAGTAAAGGTTGGATCTTCTTCTGAAAGTCTGTTTAGGGCGTAACCCATTTTTTCTTGGTCGGCTTTGGTTTTTGGCTCGATAGCAAGAGAGATAACTGGGTCGGTAAAGGTAATTCCTTCTAGGACAATGGGGTGGTCTGGATCACAAAGAGTGTCTCCGGTAGTGGTTTTCTTGAGCCCAACTATAGCGACGATCTCACCTGCAAAGGCTTCTGTAATTTCCTCTCTGGTGTTGGCGTGCATTAAGAGAAGTCTGCCAGCACGCTCTTTTTCTCCTTTAGTGGAGTTGGCAATGTAACTGCCTGATTGAAGAGTGCCAGAGTAAACACGGACATAGGTAAGACGACCAACGTGTGGGTCGGTTTGAACTTTGAAAGCTAGGGCTGAGAAAGGGGCTTCTTTTTGGTTGGGTCTAATTTCTTCGGCTTCTGTCTTTGGATGAGTACCCTTAATGTCTTTGACATCGACTGGACTTGGAAGGTAGTCGACAACTCCGTCAAGAAGTGGCTGAACACCTTTGTTTCTTAAAGATGAGCCAGCGTAAGTGGGAACTAGTTTGTAGGCAAGAGTGGCTTTTCTTAAGGCAGTTTTAAGCTCGTCTAGAGTGGGCTCTTCTCCTTCTAGAAATTTTTCTAGGAGTTTGTCGTCGTGTTCACTAATTTGCTCAATAAGGAGTTTTCGGTATTTTTCGACATCTTCTTTCATGTCTTCGGGGATACCTACGGCTTCGTACTCGGCTCCAGTTTCGTCTGATTTCCAGACCAAAGCCTTTTCATCTAGAAGAAGGACTATTCCTTTGAAAGCATTTTCAGCTCCGATTGGGAGAGTCATGATAGCTGGGTTGGCTCCTAGGCGGTCTTTGATGTCTTGAACGGTGGCTAAAAAGTCGGCTCCTAGTTTGTCCATTTTATTGATGAAACATAGACGAGGAACGTTGTATTTATCGGCTTGATGCCAGACAGTTTCTGATTGAGATTGAACTCCTTCTTCGGCGTCTAGTACAGTAATCCCCCCATCTAAAACTCGGAGGGATCTTTCTACTTCGGCGGTGAAGTCAACGTGTCCAGGAGTGTCGATAATGTTAACACGGTGTTCAACTTGATCAACAGCTCCCTTCATTGTTGGGGTCCAGAAAGCAGTGGTGGCGGCTGACATGATAGTGATGCCTCGCTCTTTTTCCTGCTCCATCCAGTCCATCTGGGTATCGCCATCGTCAATATTGCCTATCTTGTAAGACTTGCCGGTGTAGAACAAAATACGCTCGGTAGTGGTAGTCTTACCGGCGTCGATGTGGGCAATAATGCCAATGTTCCTGATTTTATCAAGAGGCATCTTTCGCTTATTGGTGGTGTCTGTTTGTTTGTCTGCCATAAGGCAATAAAAAAATCGCTCACAATAGGCGATTGCTTTGTGAAAATAGCTTTTTATAAATTAGTAGAGGTATTATAGACAAGAAATGTGATTTTGTCTAGAGAAAGAGTGTGTGGATTGTATACCTACAGGGATCATCCTTGAAGGTATATAATGATTATAGATGCCTCCCAAGAATGCTGTAAAAAAATATAAACCAAGGTCTATTTATCATGTTTATAATAGAGGTGCTGGAAAACAAAATATTTTTAAAGATGAAGAGGATTACAAAACATTATTAGGTTATTTTAAATTTTATTTAACTCCCATAGACCTACAGGGATCATCCTTGAAGGTGGCTCCATCTAGGGTATTAAAGAATCATGCTCTAAAAATTGAGTTGATTGCCTACTGCTTAATGTCAAATCACTTCCATTTAATTCTCTATCAGGAGGAGATTGATTCAATAAATAGTTTTTTGAGGTCAGTTGCAACTAAGTATGCAATGTATTTTAACCGTAAATACAAGAGAACTGGTCATTTATTTGAAGGTATATATAAGGCTGTTTTAATGAAAACTGAAGAACAGTTATTACACTTATCTAAATATATTCATAGGAATCCTCTAGAGATTTTACCTACAGGGATGATCCTTGAAGGTTATAAATATTCGAGTTACGGGAATTATTTAAAACAATTTACGCAAACCTGGGTGAAATCTGAAAAGGTTATGAGTGTGTTTAACAGAGTTGATCATGAATATTCATCATATAAAGAATTTGTTGAAAAAAATGAAGAAATTATAAAATTTAAAGAAGTTTTATTGGATTATTAGCCTACAAGGATGATCCTTGAAGGTTTACCACCTAAAGTGGGAGAAGGCTTTGTTGCTCTCGGCAACTTTGTGGGCTTGAGTTTTTCTATCGATAGCTCCACCTTGATTCTTGAGGGCGTCTGTTAGTTCAGCGGCTAGTTTTTGGTAGAAGTGATGGTACTCTGAGTTTGATCTTTTTCTGGCAGCATCGATAATCCAGCGAATAGCTAGGGACTCTCTTCTATCTCCCCTAACAGGCATAGGGACCTGATAAGCGGCTCCGCCGACTCTTCTGGATCTAACTTCCATGGTGGGTTTGACGTTATCTATAGCTTGATTTAAAGCAACTATTGGATCTTCTTTGGTTTGGGTTTTTACAATCTCTAGAGCTTTGTAAACATGTTTTTGGGCGATAGATTTTTTACCACTTAACATGATTTTGTTGATTATTTTAGCTACTAGCCTATTTTCGTAGACTGAATCTGGCTTGGTAACTCTTTTGGTAACTTTTCCTGTTCTTGGCATAGATATTATTCTGCTGGTTTGTCGTCTGCAGGTGCGTCACTTGCACTTGAAGATGATCCGGTTGATGATTTGACTCCACCTGATTTGGTGCCGTACTTTGATCTTGAAGATTTTCTATTTGCAACTCCTGAAGAGTCGTATTTGCCTCTAATGATGTGGTACTTAACACCGGGTAAGTCTTTGACTCTCCCCCCTCTAACTAAAACAATAGAGTGTTCGGCTAAGTCGTGACCTTCTCCTGGAATGTAGGCAGTAACTTCTTGTTTATTGCTTAGTCTAACCCTAGCAACTTTACGAAGAGCTGAGTTTGGCTTTTTTGGAGTCATGGTTTTTACAACTGTACAAACACCTCTTTTTTGAGGATTGGTGGTTGGGGTAACTCTCCTGGTGTTTAAGTTGAGAGATTTTCTTAATGCAGTGGCCTTGATCTTTTTTGGCTTAGATCTTCTTTTGTTTCTGACGAGTTGATTTATTGTTGGCATGTTATTCTTTTATTTCAGCTCTTTCTTCGCTGGTGGGAATTAAACGACCGATTATAACATTTTCTTTTAGACCTAGTAAGTTGTCTACTTTTCCTTGAGCAGCAGAACTGGTTAGAATGCTTGAGGTGTGTTGGAATGAAGCGGCTGATAACCAAGATTCGGTGTGAAGGGAAGATCTGGTAATACCTAGGATTGATTTAACGGCGGTAGCTTTTTTGCCTTGATCTTTGGATACTAGTTCATTGGCTGCTTCAAAGATGTTTTTCTCAACAAACTCACCTGCTAGTAAATCGGTGTCACCAACTTTTTCTACTTGGTATTTATCACACATCTTTCGAACGATAATCTCGAAGTGTTTGTCGTGGATTGGAATACCTTGAGACTCGTAGACGTCTTGAACTTGCTCGATTAGATATCTTTGAGTGGCTAACATGCCACGAGTTTTTAGTAGTTCTTTGATGTTGAGTGAACCTGAAGCTAGTCTTTCTCCAACACTAACTAGTTGGTTGTGTTTAACTTTTAGAGTTGAAGTAAGAGGAACCATGTAGGTCTCTGCGTCTTGCTTGTCTGTTGGGGTGATCATAACTTGATAGCCTTGGGCAGTTTCTTCGATGCTAACTTTACCGTCAATTTCAGATAATGGTGAGGCCATTTTTGGATTTCTGGCTTCGAAAAGTTCTTCAACACGAGGCAAACCTTGGGTAACGTCTGCTGAGATAATACCTCCGGTGTGCTTGACTCTCATGGTTAACTGAGTTCCGGGTTCGCCGATTGATTGAGCAGCGACGACTCCAACTGGAGTACCTGTGGTGATCTTCTTTTTGGTAGAGAAGTCCCAACCGTAACATACAGAACAAAGACCATGCTTGGCTTCACAGGTTAATGGAGACCTAACCTTAACGGAATTAATTTTTGATTTGGCAATTGTTTCGGCAATTTCTTCTGTAATGATTTTGTTCTTTTTAACTAACTCTTTTTTGCCGGATTTTAAAGTTTCGGCCGAGAAACGACCAACAAGCCTGATAGCGAAAGATTTTTCTCGATGACCTGCTTTGTTGATGGTTAAGCTTTTTTTGGTTTTGCAGTCTTCTAGGCGAATGATCATGTCGTGAGCGACGTCGACTAAACGACGAGTAAGGTAACCGGCATCAGCTGTTTTGATAGCTGAGTCAGTTAATCCTTTTCTGGAACCTCTTGAAGAAGTAACGTACTCGAAGATTGACAATCCTTCTCTGAAGTTTGATTTGGTGGGAAGCTCAACGATTTTTCCTAGAGGATCAACAACTAGTCCACGCATAGCGGCTAGCTGTTTGACCTGGTCTTTTGAGGCACGAGTACCACCTGATTCGATGATGACCTTGACTGCGTTTGATTCTTTGAAGTTATCCCAAGTTTTGTCGGCAATGGAGTCGGTGACTTCCATCCAAAGCTCGATACTGAGTCTTCTTTTTTCTTCTCTAGTGATTAGACCGTTTTTATAGTTTTCTTCGATGAGGAGAGCTTTCTTGTTTGATTCTTTGATGATGTCACCTTTTTCTTTGATAATGTTGCAGTCGGAGACAGCTACTGAAAGACCAGATAAAGTAACGCCTTTAAAGCCAATATCTTTTAGATCATCGATTAGTTTAGCGGTCTCATCTTTTGAACAAGTGGTGATAGCTTTTTTAACTAAGTCTTTGACACCGGATGCTTTTATGGCCTGGTTGATAAACCTTAATGATTCTGGAAGGGTCTCGTTTAAGAGTAATCGACCAACTGTGGTTTCGATAATTTTTTTGTCTAGCTTGACTTTAATTAGTTGTCTGGTTTTTATATCTCCAGATTGATAGGTGAAGATGGCTTCTTCTGGAGTACCATAGATAGTGTCATCTGGTTTGATTCGAGAGTCTACAGAGGTAATGTAGTAAATACCAAGAGCCATTTCTTTGTTTGGGATTGTGATAGGTGAGCCATCAGCTGGCTTTAGAAGATTGTTGGCTGGCATCATTAGTTCGATGGCTTCCTTTTGGGAGTCCTTGGACAAAGGAACATGAACTGCCATTTGGTCTCCATCAAAGTCAGCATTATAACCAGCACAGACACATGGGTGAAGCTGGATAGCACTACCTTCAACCAAAACTGGGTAGAAAGCTTGGATTCCAAGCTTGTGTAGAGTGGGAGCGCGGTTTAAAAGGATAGGGTGATCCTTGATGATGTCTTCGAGGATATCGAAAACTTCACGAGGTTTTCTTTCTAGGAAGTGCTTGGCTGATTTAACGTTTGGGGCAAAGCCTCTATTGATGATTTCTCTTAAAACATAAGGTTTAAAAATTTCTAGAGCCATTAATTTTGGAATTCCAGCTTGATTTAATTTCAAGTGTGGGCCGACAACGATGACACTTCTACCAGAATAGTCGACTCTTTTACCAAGTAAGTTTTGACGGAAACGACCCTGCTTGCCTTTAAGCATGTCTGCTAGAGAACGAAGTTCTTTGGTGCCACGACGCCTAACGGCTTTGGCTTGAGAAGTATCTACTAAGGTGTCTACTGACTCCTGAAGCATTCTTTTTTCATTTCGTAAAATTATTTCTGGAGCACCTAAGTTCATTAAGTGTTTGAGGCGGTTGTTTCTGTTGATAACTCTCCTATAGAGATCGTTGATGTCACTAGAGGCAAAGTGACCACCAGATAGTTGGACCATCGGCCTTAAATCTGGAGGCAGAACTGGTAAGAGCGAGTTGATCATCCAAGCTGGTTCAATACCAACTTTTTTAAAGCCTTCGATGATCCTTAGTACTTTACTGGCTTTTACTTGACGTTGACCTGTGTATTTTTTAACTTCTTCACGATATTTATCGGTGATGGTGTCTAAGTCTAGTTTTTTTATGACTTCTAAAACTGCTTCAGCTCCCATACCAACTTTAATAAAGTCGGTGGCATCGTACTCAACTAATTTTAGATACTCTTCTTCTGAAAGAACAGTAAGTTCATTGGTTTTTTTAACTAAATCTTTGATAGCATCGTAAATTTCTTTTAAAGTGTCCTTCTCAAGGGCAAAATTTTCTTTTAGTGAAACAATGGTTCGCTTGGTTTTTAGTTGAGCTTCGTTAACAGCCATTTCAGCTTGTTCTTTGGCTTTAATTTTATTTTTGATAGCTTCAATAGATTTTTGTCCCTCTGTGTTTGTGTTTTTAATGTCTTCTTTTAGAGTTTCTTTTAGAGCTTCTACTTTGTCGGCCAACTGTTTGTCTTGGTTCTTGTAGATATCTTTTTTAGTTTCTTGGTTAACCTCAATTGCTAAGTATTTTGCAAAGTAAATAACGCCTGATAAATTTCTTGGAGAGATTCCGAGGATTAGCGAAAGGTGCGAGGGTGCCCCTTTGAAGAACCAAATGTGGGCAACGGGACAAGCAAGCTTAATGTGACCCATGCGTTCTCGACGAACTCTGCTTTGAGTAACTTCAACTCCACACTTATCACAGATAATGCCTCGATAACGAATGCGTTTATATTTGCCGCAGTAACACTCCCAATCTTTGGTTGGACCAAAAATTTTCTCACAGAATAAACCATCTTTTTCTGGTTTTAAAGTTCTGTAGTTAATTGTTTCTGGTTTTAGGACTTCACCATGAGACCAAGCCTTAATTACTTCTGGTGAAGCTAGCTTAATTTGTAGTGAAGTGAAGTCTGTTAATTTATTCATTTGGATTTTTCCTCTGAAGTTTTATCTTTTTTGTCTTTTGGCTCATCTTTTTCCTTAACTTCTTCGTCTGAAGCCAGTTCATCTTCTTCGTCTTCGTCCTCTTTTAGATCATCAGCTATTTGGCCAGGGATAATGTTTAGACTTAGACTGTTTAGTTCTTTGACTAAAACTCTGAAAGATTCTGGAACAGTGGCCTCTGGAATATCCATTGATTTGACAATGGCCTCAAAAGCCTTAGCTCTACCAACGACGTCGTCAGATTTAATAGTTAACATTTCTTGAAGAGTGTAAGCGGCTCTGTGTGCTTCAAGGGCCCAAACTTCCATTTCTCCTAGACGTTGACCTCCCATTTGAGCTTTTCCACCCAATGGTTGTTGAGTGACTAGAGAGTAAGGTCCAGTTGAACGAGCGTGAATTTTATCCTCAACCATGTGAATAAGTTTGAGGATATAGGCAACACCAACAGCAATTTTTTCGTCGAAAAGTTTACCGGTTCGACCATCATAGAGGTTTACTTTTCCGTCTGTGGGTAGGCCGGCTTTTTCGAGTTCTTTTTCTACTTTTTCTTCTTTGACGTGCTCAAAAACTGGTAAAGCAACTTTGTAATCAAGTTTTTTTGCAGCCCATGCAAGTTGAGCTTCTAAAAGTTGACCTAAGTTCATACGAGCCAAAACAGACAGAGGCGAGATCATGATGTCAACGGGGGTACCATCTTTGAAGTATGGCATGTCAGCAACGGGAACTATCTTTGAGATAACTCCCTTGTTGCCATGACGGCCAGCAAGTTTGTCTCCAACTAATATTTTTCTCATCTGAGCAACTTGAACTCTGACCTTCTTGATGACTCCCGGATCAAGCTCGTCGCCTTTGTCTCTATCAAAAGTTTCGATGTTGATTACAGTACCAGCTTCTCCGTGAGGAACTCGAAGTGAAGTATCTCTAACTTCACGAGCTTTTTCTCCAAAAATTGCTCTTAATAGTCTTTCTTCTGCTGTAAGCTCTGTCTCACCCTTTGGAGCGATTTTTCCAACTAATATGTCGTTTGGCTCTACCTGGGAACCCACAACCACAATACCGTCATCTCCAAGATTAGCGAGTTCTGTTTCTCCTACATTTGGAATGTCTCTGGTTAACTCTTCTGCTCCAAGCTTGGTATCCATCACTTTAGCTTCATACTCATTAATCATGATTGAAGATAAGATGTCTTCTTTAACTAAACGATCTGAGATAATGATAGCGTCTTCATAACCTAAACCCTCATAAGTCATGTAAGCAATGGTTAGGTTTTGACCTAAGGATAACTCTCCATTGTCGCTAGCTGGGCCGTCAATAATTAGGTCTCCAGCTTTTACTTTGTCTCCAGTAGAGACTAGAGGTGTTTGAGAGTAACAGGTGGATTGAGTTGTTCTTGAAAATTTTGAGATTTTATAGTGGATTTCTTTATTTGATTTTGAGATAGAAATTGAGCTAGGAAGAGTTTCTTTTATTGCTTTAATCTCTTTTGTCAAAGATTTTATGACGACTTCTTTTGAGTCAACATAAACTACTGTTCCCGGAGTTAATGATTTAACAACCCTATTCATTGCCTGAGCAACTGTTTTTTCCATCCCAGTACCAACTATTGGAGAGTCGGGTTTTACCAAAGGGACTGCCTGACATTGCATGTGAGTTCCCATGAGGGCACGATTGGCTTCGTCGTGGGCGACGAAAGGAATTAAAGCTGCAGAAGTACCAACAACCTGGTGAGGAATAACGTCGGCGTACTCAATCTGCTTACTGTTAACTTCGATATATTCTGTTTGGTATCTAGCTGGAATCCATTGATCGACTATGTGTTTTTTGTCATTTAAGTTAATTTCTGCGTGAGTGATGTAGTGATTTTCTTCTTCGTCTGAAGATAGGTAAACAATTTCATCTGTTACTTTGACTATAGTTTTTGATCCTTGAGTTTCTTTTATTACTTTTCTGTATGGTGTTTCTAAGAAGCCAAAGGGATTAACTCGTGCGTAAAGAGCTAGGTAAGTAACTAGACCAATGTTTGGACCCTCTGGAGACCTAACTGGACAGATGCGACCGTATTGACTGGCGTTAATGTCTCTCATTGAGAATGAAGCTCTCTCTCTAGTAACACCACCTGGACCCATAACTGAAAGCCTTCTTAGGTTATCGATTTCAGCTAAAGGATTGGTTTGATCTAAAATTGTAGATAGACGATTTCTTCTGAAAAAATCTGAAACGGCTGCAATAACCGGTCTTGGATTTACTAATAGGCTTGGGGTGATTTCGATATCAGCCTTTGAAAGACTCATTTTCTCTCTAATAGATCTCTCTAGCCTTAATAACCCAAGCCTAAATGAGGTGGTAGCAACTAACTCACCTACTCTTCTCACCCTACGGTTTGAAAGAGAGTCAATGTCGTCTACTTTTCCTTCACCATTTTGAAGGCTAATCAAGTATTTAATTGAAGCAATGATGTCATCTAGGGCAAGAACTCTAGTTTCAAGAGGAACATCTAAGCCTAGGCGACGGTTTAACTTGTAACGACCAACGTCACCAAGGTCATATCGACGAGGATCGAAAAACATTTTATGAAGTAGTTCTTTAGCATTCTCAATAACAGCTGGTTCTCCTGGTCTCATTTTTTGGTAAATTTCGATTAAGGCTTCTTCGTGTGTCTTGGTGGAGTCTTTTTCTAAAGTTGAGAAAATAAAGGGGTGTTTTTGATCTGTGTCAACATCTTTGAAAAGATTGATGATTTCTTCATCGGTGATTGGCTGAATGGCTCTGAGTAAGGTGGTGGCTGAAATCTTTCTGTGCTTGTCAATCTTAACTGTAATGGTGTTGTACCTTGAGATATTGATTTCTAGCCATGAGCCTCTTAGGGGTCTTAGTTCTGCTTGATAAAGATTACGACCAGTGGAGGGATCTACTGACCCGGAAAAAAAGACGCCCGGTGAACGGACGAGTTGGTTAACGACTGCTCTCTCAATACCGTTGATAATAAAAGTGCCAATGCTTGTCATTTGGGGAATGTCGCCTAAGAAAACTTCTTGCTTAGTGGTTTCGCCTGTTTGAAGATTGGTAAGCTTGGCTTTAACTTTTATTGGAACGTCGTAGGTTAGGCCTTTTTCTTTGGCAACTTCTGGAGATCTTTTTGGAGATCCGACAGAGTGATCAGAAAATTCTAATTGCCAATTTTTCCCAGTAAAGTCACTGATTGGAGAAATACTTTTAATGGCTTCGTCGATGCCTTTTTCCATGAACCACTCATATGAGTCTTTTTGAACTTTGAGAAGATTTAGCTCTGGGAGGTCTTTTGGTTGTGGTTTCCAATTGATTCGTTTGTATTTTTTTGACATGGCTTAAAAGAAACAGAAAAACGGGTGGCGAACCCGTTTCTTTGGATTTAAAGACTAAATTAAAATGTTAAGGTTGTGAATGTATTTCACTTTTTCCTTTAATGACTTTTTGATAAAAGAGTTAATTTAAGAAATAGACGAACAAAATCTAGCCTGATAACAGGCAACGATTAGGGTATCTTAACAGATAATTAGAGAAAGTCAAGGGGAGGTGGTGTTCATCTTTCTAAATACTTTTCAATGTTTGAATTATGACCGGCAAGATCAGTTGCATAGTGATTGTTGCCAGCTGAATCTGAGATGTAGTAAAGGTAGTCTGTGTTAGCTGGATTGGTAGCGGCCTTAAGGACAGCTAGACCTGGATTGGCGATGGGCCTGGGAGGAAGAGTGGAGTTTTGATAGGTGTTGTATGGGGAAGGAGTTTTTAGGTCTTCAAAGCTCAAGTCTTTGGGCCACCAATTACCTGGTTTACCCAAGATGTATTGAACGGTGGCGTCGATTTGGAGAGCCATGCCGATATTAATTCTGTTGTAAAGTACACTAGCCACCAAGGGTCTGTCTTTGTCGTGTTTGGCTTCTCTTTCTATTAAGCTGGCCAAGATGATGGCAGTTTTGTCTTGAGTTGGGCTTTTTTGATTAAAAGTATCAACTAAAAGATCAACAACGTCTTGGGCTGAGGCAGTTTGAGGAATTAGGTAAGTGTCTGGGAAGAGTCGACCCTCATATGGCTTGGCAATGAGGATAAATTCGTTCTGGGTAAAGTTGGCAGTTTTTTTGGTAATTTTTTCTGCTATTTCCTCTACCCTTAATCCTTCTGGAAAAGTAATCCAAAAATCTAGACTACCGTGAGTAAGTGATTCGATGATAGCTTCAAGATTCATGCTTGGAGAGAGTTGGAAGTCCCCTGCCTGAAGTTTATTGCTGTAGTTCATGCGATCGACCATTAGTTTAAAGGCAAAGTCTGATTTG
The DNA here is from genome assembly GCA_963980215.1 of uncultured bacterium. Classification (GTDB taxonomy): domain Bacteria; phylum Patescibacteriota; class Microgenomatia; order UBA1400; family CG1-02-47-37; genus CAXBYZ01. The sequence continues at coordinate 79,280 of CAXBYZ010000001.1, forward strand.
ATTAAACTGGCTTGTTTGAGGCGTTTACCGATTGTAGCTGTTGATTGTCCCTGAGGGATAACAAAAACTTGAGTGGTGGTGATTTTAGGGTCTGCTGGTTTGATGGATAGTTGGTACCAGCTAAAAAATCCAATAAAAGCAACAATTAAAATTAGTAATCCGGCTAATACCAATTTCTTAAACATGATCTAAACTTCTTCAAACAAAGCGCGACGATATTTCTTGGTTTTTAATTCGTGAATAAATATGCGGCCACATTTGCATGAAATTTTTTCTTTTTGATTGTTTAGTGTTTTTGATTTTCCGTCTTTTAATGGCATACCACAACCAACGCATTGGCCACGAGAAAGTAACCAAGCTTGGACAGGTGCGATAACATTTTTAAGCATATAAAGCCTCCTTTTTGGCGGTGACTGATGAATTCATCATATCATCAATGTTTGGGCAAGTCATCTAGGTAGTCTTGAAGGATTATGGTGGCGGCGATTTTGTGATCAAACCTTCTTTTTTTTTGAGGTTTGTGGGCTTGAATCATCTTGATTTTAGCCTGGTGAGTTGATAAAGTTTCGTCTTGATAGTAGACAGGGAGTTTGGTGGTGAGTTTTAATTTTTCACCAAATTTTTTTGTATTTTCTGCTAACTTGCCTTCTGGTAGTCCAATTACTATAGCTTTGATTTGTTTTTCGTTTATAAGGGTGGTGGTGAATTCTAAAATTTCATTTAGTTGTTTATACTTCTTTTCCCCCAATGGTTCAGCTAGTGGAGTACTGGCAATACTAAACCCAAAGTTTCTTAAGCCAAAGTCGATGCCAAGGTAGTTCATATTTCTGAGAGTCTTGCCTTGATTATGCCTCGACGCCAGTAGGTGCCAGGGGGAGTACAAGTAACAAGAGTTAGTTCTTTTTGGTTGTAGCGTTGCTCTAAAATATCTACTTCATCTGGAGATACTTCGTAGTAGTCGTAGACGGTGTATTTATAGGAAATACCGTCATAACTGACAAAAATTTCATCGCCGTTATCTAGGGTTGGAATTAGTGAAAATATTGATCGATATGAAGTTGGACTGTAAAACTGAGGGAGAACTGAGTGTCCAAAAATTACTGGGTTGCCAGCTTCGCCTGGATAGGCAGTACCCCCATAGTGAATTAAGCTGGTGTCTAGGTCATCTCCTCCAATTGTGACGGTAGCATTGTTAATCTTTAGACGAGGGATACTTAGAGTGTAGTGAGTGATTCTTGATGGAGAGAGAAATATTTGAGGTTTAGAAAAGTTAAACCAACTATTTATATTTGAGTAGTTAACTGTTGAGCCTTGTTGCTTGGTTTGAGCGGCAAGGACTTGAGGATTGTTTGGAGTGGTTGGATTTAATATTCCTTTTGATTCGGCGACAGAGTCTTTTGGAACAGGGCTAATAAATCTAGTTCTTTTGGCATTTTTAGCAACAGTTAGTTCGTAAGATGCGATGGGGTAACCAACTGAAATTAGAAGTGAAGCTCCAACAGTAATCATGATGGTGGGTATTAGTTTTTTGAAGTTGATTAAAAAGGATTGACGTTTAAGTTTTTTCTCAATTACTTTTGGATCCTGCAGCGGGGCTTTGGTATAGATTATACTCATGATGCTTATTGAGTTTTTAACTCAATAGTGATGTTTTTGGAGACACGAGGCAAAGTTTTTAGTTTGTCAGGTAGGTTTGGAGTAATTATTATATCTGCTTTAATAAAACCAGGTAGCGTAGCTAAGTACTCTTTTATGATGTTTGGATATTTTCCCTTAAGATTGTTTTTGATGTCTGGAAAGTCGAGTTTTGGAATTAGCTTGGCTTTAAAAGTGACATCTATGCTGGCGGTGTTGTCATTGTTTAAAGCTGCTGGTTCAATTTCTATCTCACTACTTTGACTAACTTCGTAGTTAGAGGGTATTTTTTCTTTGATGGCGGCTTGAAGAAGAAGGTCAAGGTCGTTCTGACGATAAGAAAGGGCTTGATACTCTAGACTGGCTTTTAGACTCAAGCTATCTGCTTCTTCATCGACGTCGTGACTAAAGTTTTTACTAATTAATTCATCTTGATTCTCAACATCAACAAGAGAGCGATCTTCACCTAGTTTTGAAGTTAAGCTGGCTGCTGCCTGACCCTTGAGTTCATTGGTTAGGGCTTCAAGCAGAGTGTTTTGGTCTTCTTTGGAAACAGCTTTGACTTCTCTGGCTGTACCTCCAGACAAGCTGTCGATTATTTTGGCTGAGTAATTGTCATCGGAGAATTTTTTGAAGCTCATTTCTGTTCCACCAGATAAGTTGCCGTCTGGGCCAATTGATGAGGCAGTGATTTTGGCGGTGGATTTTCCAAAAGCAATGCCTCCATCAACGGCTGAAGATGAAGCTATAGTAATTTCTTCATCGATAGTAAAAGTTAAGTTGTCTGTTCCTATTAAGACTGTACCAGCTGGAAAAGTCTGTGAGTCGTTGGTTTTGTTGTAGATAGTAATGTCTCCTTGGGCTGGGTCTCCAACTAAACTAGTACCAGTGGTGGTGGTTGATTTTGAACCTTCTACGGAGATATCTACTGACTCTCCCGGCAAGATGCCTTTTTCTGGATCAAGAGTAGTGGCGCTTGAGTCGATGGTAAGAGACAAACTTTCGTTGATGTTTTTTGGTTCTACAAAAAGGGTGATGTTTGCTTTGGGTAGATACCAGTAGGCTGAAAATAGGGCAATAAATAAGGTGATAAAAACTCCAATGATGATGGTAAGTTTTTTAGGGGCTTTTTTTGAGTTAAAAAGTGAAGATACTATGTTAATCAGGGTTTTAGATTTTGCTTTAATTAATTGAATTGTATTCAAAAGTGGAGAAGGTTGGGGGGCTTTTACTTGTTCAACTTCTATTGGAGCAGGTTCTTTATTGGGAAGTGGGGTTAGTGGGATGTCTTTAGCTACATCTTCTGAAGAAAAACCTAGTGTTTCTGGGGTGGCAATAGCAAGAGCCTCAACTTTCTTAGGTTCTGAACTAGTCTTGACTTTGTCAAGATCGGACTTTGACTGAAGTTCAGAACCTTCCCTGACGGGAGGTGGCTTAATTTCAAAACCTAGAGATTTTGCTACCTCACTACCTCCAGCAAGAGCAACAGCTCTAATTGAAGCGTCTTGGGGCAAGCTTTCGACTTTTGGGAAGTGAATAAATGGTAGCTTTTCTTCCCAGTCGTATGAAATAAGTTGTTGCTTGTCTTCTTCGAAGTCTTTTTTGCCATTATATAGAATCATTCTTGAAGGTAGGGTGTCAATTTTATCAAATCTTGAGAGACCTTCTTCGACGTCTGGGCCTAGGTCTCCACTCCTACCAACCAACTCAACTCCAATTATCTTGCCAAGTTTGACCAGTGAAAGATTTAACTCTGAGTCGGAAAGTCTTAAAAAGATAGCACTGGGAGGAGTGCCTTCTTCAATTTTTAAGTACTTGATGACAGCGGTGTCGGTAACGACAAAACCCAAGGGTTTTAGTTCAAGTTCTTGGCATATTTTTTTGAGAATTAGCTTTTTATTGCTAGTTATGTCCTCAGATTCAATCCAAGTCTCCGGTAAACCAAAGATAACACCAGAAGGCTCTTTTTCTAGTCCGTTTGAGGCGTCAGTGATTGATTGATCTACAGCTGAGAGAAGCTTTTCTTGATCTTGGCCATCCCATGATTTAGTTGATCCAATTTTGACAACCTTGGTGTGACCTTCTTCGACCGTCCAAACAGCACTTTTAATTGCATCATCACTAATTTCAAGAGCAAAAAACTGCTCGGGAGCTTCTTCTTTGTGTTTAATTTTGTTGAGTAAGTTTTTTATTTCCATTTAGGACAGCATAGATTCGCCGCTTTCCAGCAGCGATATTTTCTTCTTTAATAATCTTAACATTGCCAATTTCTCCTGTCGAGTTAACGTGAGGGCCACCACACAATTCTCTACTAAAATC
>CAXBYZ010000002.1:0-66609 GCA_963980215.1 uncultured bacterium
ATCAACTAAAACTCTATTTCACCTAGCACTTTATCTACTTTTACATCTTTTAATTGAACCCTTTCTTCTACCTTCCACACTCCGCTACCCTTCAAGCCGATCCTAACAATCTCTCCACAATCACCATCAACCTCACAAGCCTTTGCTTGATTTACCAACACTTGATCACCACTAAAACTCACTCCCTCTAAAGTGTTAACCGTGTCGATTATGTAGTGCTTTTCTACTCCGCTATAAACCACTGCCGGATAATCTACCACCATCAGCTTGCCCCCAACAATCGCCCCAATATACTTTTTATTTTCAGAAGCAATCACTTCTACACTGCTCCCTAAAGCCGTGTACTTCACTTTGCTATGCTTAGCTAAATCATAAAAATAACTTCCAAAAACATCGCTGTAAAAAATAGCTTTATCACTTAAATAAACTAAGCCACTAACGTCACTATCTAGTATTTTTCTAGCCACAAAGTCACTATCACTACACACCACTTGAAAAACTTTATTCTCTTCCTCAAACAACTTTCCAGCTACTATCAACTTATCTTTTGTCAAAAAATCTACCAACCCATCTTTTAACTCCAACCGATAGCCATCAATTAAAACACTCCCCTCACCACAACTCAATGACTTGTACCTAAACTCATCATTTTCTCTATAAACTATCACTTCCCCCCCTGGTGACAATAGATAATCATCCAAATCATAAAGCCAATTCATCACCGGTTTAACCGTCTTTTCCCCAATACTTAACTCTTGCAAATCTTCGCTGGTCAAGAAAAACAAACGATCATTTCTTAACATTGGATTGATTAAATCGATGTTTGACCAACCCACCACCCTAACCCTTTTCGGGTCATATAAACTAACTTTTTTATCATCTTCAAATACCAATAAAGACTCTGGCTCGTAATCAATTACCCCAATTTTCTGATAATACCCATCCAAGTCTAAGTCGATCCGATGCCAAGAGCTAGGTAAAAACTCTTTAAACTTACTCTCACCTTGCATCACTTGATACAAACCCGGGAAACTAAACTCACCCTCTGCCGCTTCATCCTTCGCGTAGTTATCAAAACTAACTTCATACTCACCCTCTGCCAAGTCATCCATTATCACTTGACCCAGGGCATTGGCTGGCACCGTCCTTAGCACCTGAACTTCTCCAGGTTTTCTCAAACTTACCGAAATTCCTTGAAACACTGTCTCCTCGTAATCAAAAACGCTATCTTTATCTTGGTCTGAATAAAACAGCCAACTCATCCGTCCCGGCTTTTTCTCTATCAACTTGGCTCGCTCACTTAAGGACTCAGCCGTGTTTTCCGTCTCTTTCTTGCCAAATTTTTCCAAAATAGACACCACTACTCCCAAGATTATCAACAACCCCAGTAACCCGACTACTGCCAACCTAATTATCTGAGTTTTATTAAGTGGTTGCTTCTCCTTTATTTCTTCAGCCGCCACAACCTCACCCCTCTCATTTTCCTTAATCTCAACCACGTCGGGTAAAAAATCCTGCATTAACAAAAGTATAGTATAATAAGAGTCTTATGAAAAGAACCCCGCGCTTACTCATCGTTACTATTGTTATTGCCTTCCTAGTTTCTGGGACCATGTTGGCCATCAAGTTTGCCAAGGGTTACCGCCCCTCCTTGACCAACAAAGCTTTTGAGGGTACCGGTTTACTCTCTGTTAACTCTCTTCCTAAAGGGGCTAGTGTTTTTATCAATGACAAACTGACCACTGCTACCGATGACACTCTCAACCTTCCTCCAGGAGAATACCAAGTCAAGATCGCCAAAGACGGCTACACTCCTTGGGAGAAAACTCTTAAACTTGAACCGGAACTAGTCACCCAAACCAATACTAGGTTATTCCCTTCTGTACCAGACCTAAAACCACTCACTTTCACTGGAGCTACCAACCTCGCTCCTTCCCCAGATGGCCAAAAAATCGCTTTTGTTATCAACTCAGCTACCACTAACGACAAAAATGGTCTATATATCCTAGACCTCCTCGATCGCCCTTTTGCTCTAAACTCAGATGCTCGTCAAATCACCAGAAACTCCAAAGCCTTTGACTACTCAACCGCTAGTTTCACTTGGTCTCCGGACTCTACTCAAATTATCGCTACCTTCAAAGATGCCAATCTTTTACTCTCTATCTCTAACTTTAGTGATCAAAAAGATCAAAAAGACATTACTGCTAGCTTACCTATTCTTCTTAAAGAGTGGAACCTAGAACTCGATAAAAAAGAACATGAAAAACTAGTAAAGTTACCTGATTTTATTCAACAAGTAGCTACTACCTCAGCAACTGCCGTTTACTTCTCTCCTGATGAAGACAAGTTAATGTACACCGCCACCGCTTCTGCTCAAATTCCTGATGAACTCATCATTCCTCTTCCAGCCAGCTCTACCCAAAAACAAAATCGAGATATCAAGCCTGGTAATGTCTACATCTACGACATTGAAGAAGATAAAAATTTCTGGATCGCATCTGCCGATTCAAGGTCCGTTCTTGAAGGTACTCCTTTAAGGCCGGACCTTAATGAAAATTCCGAACCTTCACCGGATCTCCTCTCTCATCTCTCCAACCGCTACTCACCCTTAAATCTTCAAAACATCCAATGGTATCCAGACTCACGCCACCTTATTAAAATCCTTGAAGATAAAATCGACATTATCGAGTATGACAACACCAACCACCAAACTATCTACGCCGGCCCTTTTGTCAACTTCTTTGCTTATCCTTGGCCCAACGGCAATCGCCTTATCATCCTTGCTTCTCTAAACGGCGGCTCTCACTTACCCCCAAACCTCTACTCTATTAATCTAAAATAATGAAAGTTGTCAACTTAACTTCGACAAACCACGCATCCGTAACCAACCAAGCCGTTAAAACTCTTAAAAATAACGGCCTAGTTATCTACCCTACTGAAACCTGCTACGGCGCCGGAGTTTTAGCTACCAGCCAACCGGCCATTGATAAACTTCTAGCCTACAAAACCCGTCGTGAAGGTAAACCCCTCTCCATCGCCGTCACCAACAACACCATGGCATCAAAATATGTCACACTAAATACTTCTGCTAAAAACTTATATCAAAAATTCCTTCCCGGACCCCTCACTGTCATCTCTCGTGGTTTAAATAAAGTGGCCAAAGGTGTTCAATCAGAAACCCACACTCTAGGTATCCGCATTCCCGACTACCCCCTCATTACAAAAATTGTTAAAACTCTAGGCCAGCCCATCACCGCCACTTCCGCCAACGCTTCCTACAAAAAACGCCCCTACTCAATTAAAGACATTTTAAATAATACTAGCCAAAAACAACAAAACTTAATTGACTTAATCATCGACGCCGGCACCTTACCTAAAAGACCCCCAAGCACCGTGGTTGACACCACCCTCGATGATCCTCTTATCCTACGCAAGGGAGGTTCCGAACTTCAGGCTTTAGCCGATGCCAATTTCATTGGCACTAGTTCGAAACCTAAAAAACTCACCACCAAATCTCCCCAAGACACCATCAATCTTGCCAAAACTCTAATGCTTAAAAACTGGAACCACCTCCAAAAACACCCCCTCCTATTTCTCCTAATCGGTGACCTAGGCGCCGGCAAAACCAAATTTGCCAAAGGCATTGGCCAGTTTTTAAAGATAAGCAACCCTATCACTTCGCCCACCTACACCATTGAAAAAGAGTATCCCTACACCCGCCACTCCATCTCCGGCCTCTTTCTTCATCTAGATCTTTGGCGTCTACAAAATCTAGAAGAACTAGACCAACTCAAGCTCAACTCCCGTCTTCTGCCCAAAAATGTCATCGCTATCGAATGGGCTTCCCGCACTCTAAAACCAATCTTCTCCCTCGCTCGCCAATCCAAAGCCAAGATTATCTCAATTCAAATCTCTCCCGGATCCTCTCCATCTCATCGGCAGATAATAATTAATCATTGACAAAAAAATATAAAGACACATATACTAATAGTTAATGTTCAAACCACTAAAAAAGTTTGTCAAAAAAAATAGCACTACTTCTCTAGCTTTAGCGACCATTGCTATCTCCCTTTCAGTTGGCTTATCAATCCCCTCTGCTATCAATCCTAACATTAGCCAAATTTGTTTTGACTGGGATGTCAACTGCACTCAAACTAGGGCAACAAAAGAAAAAGCCAAACAAGCAGCTACCACTAGAAAAACAACCCCCAACCCACCAACACCCACTAGACCAGATCCCGAAGATCTTCTTCCAGAAAATGAATTTTATGTTCCACCTGCCACGACTCCTGCCCCCCCCAAATCTGATGGCTGTAGAGAAGGTGAACGTCGATGCTATGGTGGTAAAAATCAATTCTGCGCCCCCCTTCCTAATAATCAAGGTACCGAGTGGATTAGTCTTGGCGGATCATGTGATCCTTCCAAACCTTTAACAAACTACACCACTCAAACCACAACCGCTGAAACTCAAGAGGAAGATGAAAATTATGGAGTTCCTAAATGCAACCCTACATGTAAAGCACCATATGTTTGCACCTGGCAAACAGGTAACTCAACTACTTGTATTCTTGAACAATTTACTTGTGTAGATGAAAATACAGGTGGAAATTATAAAAACGGGGTTCCTCTATACCTTCCCGGCCCTAGCGATCCTTACTGTAACTCATACAAAACCGGAGCAAATTCGGGATACGAATTTATCTCTCGAACCTGTGTCAATGGTCAATGGAAAACCTCCTATTCAAAGAACCCAACCAGTAATTGTCCTGATACCGGTGGATGCCGAAGCTATACGAGTTCAGAAGAATTTCAGTTTAATAATTGCTGTGAAATAATGAAAAATCAATCAGATTGGGGTCAATATGAAAGTATGTGTAAAGGCCAATCTCAAATAGATAATTCAGATTCAAACCATTCAGTCATTGAAAAAGCCAAAGGATTCTTTGATGCTATCCTCTCAATTTTTGGCCTAAAAAGAACCTAAGTCCTAATGTCTCCCAAACGGCAATTTTTGATCTTGTTTTCATCAAGTTTGTTTGGCCTGTTTCTCTCTTTCTTAATTAACCAAAACAGTTTTTACCAATTACCCACCATTCAACAAATTAACACTTCTCAAGACACCTTTGAATTAAAAATTGAGAATAAGTTCTTAGAACCAAATCAAACTTTTTCAGTTATCCTTGGCTATCATACTTCACAACCAGTTCAATTTCTTCAAGCCTTACTGGAATTTGATCCAAACATCATAAAGATTATTCCACCCGATGAAAAACTTCATTCACTTAACTTTCATAAATTTGATACTCCTCAAAGAAATCAAATCAAAATTACTGCCAACTCTATTAATCCTTTAAATCTCATTAACCACTCAGATTCTCTTGAGGGTAATGGAGATATTGCCAAACTCAATTTTATAGTTATTGGTAATCAATCAACTCAAACCCAAATTAAGTTTATTGTTCCCGATAAAAATAACACTGATTGGAATAAAACCAACCTTGTCTTTCTAGATAATTTATTATCCCCAAACCAAATACTAAATCACACTCCAGAGTCATTAGTTTTAGATATTATTCTACCTTCACCTTCACCTTCACCAACTCCTTCGGCTACAGCCTCGGCTAATTTAGTAGACAACAACCCATCTTCATCTTCAAACTCCGCTAGTTTTATTGAATACCTTAAACTATTCCCAATGATCGCTTCACAAGCTTCAGAAATTATTGAAGCTAGCCCATCTTCTTATCTTATCCCATCTCCAGAAGCAACTTTTACTGCCACCCTACCAATACCTGAACCTAAAGATGAACAACCATTAATCGTGATCGAAACAAAAAAACCAACATTTTGGGATAATATTATTACAAAACTAAATCAAATTTTTATATACTTAGGTTCACTCACTTTAAACCGTTCCTGAATCCTCTCCATCTCATCGGCAGATAGCTTTTCACCTTTAAGTGTATCTTTTCTCCCCGGTTTTAAGTGAATATGAGCATGGGGCACTTCCCAACCATAAATACTCGACCTAACCCCCTCACTAACCACTTCTCGAAAATGCCTAGCTAGTTTACCCACTACTTCAAAGTACTTCCCTAAATTTTCATAATCCCAAACCCACTCTTCATGCTGTTTTGGAATCACCACTGTGTGTCCGTAGGTATTTGGAAATATATCCAAAAAAGCCAAAAACTCCTCATCCTCGTAAACCTTATACGCCGGCATCTCTCCTTTAATAATTTTGCAAAAGATACAATCCGTCATATCTTTGAGTATATAATACAGTTTATGAAACAACCAGTAATTTTAGCTATCGACACTTCCTGCGATGAAACCGCCGCCGCCGTTTCTCGTGGCCGTAAAATTCTTAGTAACGTCATCTCCTCTCAAATTAACATCCATAAAAAATGGGGCGGCGTCGTCCCTCATCTAGCTAAACGCGCTCATTTGGAAAAAATAAAACCAGTGGTAAATAAAGCTTTATTACAAGCAGGGTTCGGAACTTCAGCAATTGCGACTCCGACGAAAGTCGGAGCTAGTTCCGAACCTAAAAACCTTACCGGCATCGACGCCATCGCCGTCACCATCGGCCCCGGCTTAGCTCCGGCTCTAGAAGTAGGTCTGGCCTACGCCAAAAAACTCGCCCAAGAGCACCACAAACCCCTCATCGCTATCAACCACATGGAAGGCCACCTACTCTCTTCTCTCGCCCTACCCAACTCTCACACACATACTGGTTCGGAACCAGTATGTGACTTCCCCACCATTGGCTTACTCGTCTCCGGTGGTCACACCCAACTAGTTTTAGTTAAAAAAATTGGCGACTATCAGCTCTTGGGTGAAACCCTAGATGATGCCGGCGGCGAAGCTCTAGACAAACTAGCTAAAATGTTAAAACTAGGCTACCCCGGTGGCCCGATTGTGGAAGAACTAGCCAAAAAAGGTCTTCCTGGCACTATTTCCTTACCAGTGCCAATTCAACACTCCAAAGATTTTAACTTTAGTTTTAGTGGTTTAAAAACCGCTGCCCTCTACCAAATTCAAGCTCAAAAAAAAATCACCAAAACCTACACCTCCAACATGTGTTATTCCTTTCAACAAGCCATCACTATATCTTTAACTACCAAACTTACTCGAGCCATCAACCAATATCGTCCCAAAAGCATCTTGCTTGGTGGTGGTGTCTTTTCTAACATCTACATTAGAAGTCAAGTCAGACAAACCGTCAAAAAATTCAACTTACCCTTACACCTTCCCTACTCCAAAAAACTATTTACAGATAACGCCGCCATGATTGCCATTCCCGCCTACTACAAATTCATGCAAAAAGACTTTGCAAAAAATCTTGACACCCTCGACCGCCAACCTAGTCTAAATTTTAATTAAATGCCCACTCAATTTCATGGGTTTTTGGATCAACTCCATGATCACGAATCCAATTAGCTATTTCCTCTATTGAAACCTCTTCTTGTGTCAAAACCAAAACTTTAATTTTTTTTCTGCCAACATATTCAATCTTATAATTTAATGATTCATAGGGTAAAAAATTCACCAAAGGATAATTTTCTTTTTGAAAATTATCTAGTTGTTCCATCCCAATCGATCTCAATTTTTCTTCCCCAGTAGTAATTTGCCAAACATAAATCAACTGATCACCCTTATATACCATTACCTCATACCATTGACCGGATTTTAATATCTCAAGAGGATAAAAACTCACACTCATCTCTCCCTTATTTATCAATGTTTCTCCCAAAATCACCGGATTTAATTGAATATTCATCTTATCTAAATCAATTAATTGATCAAACATCACTCGAATCACATCCAATTTTCTGTTAACTGTCTCATCAGCACTCGGTTCAGTTCTCATAATTTTTACGCTCTCGCCTCTTTTAATAGCCACCTGATCACTTAATATTTTCCCTAACTCTTCTTCCCTCAACACATCATTAAGTCTAAGCCCAAACATCGATTTCATCTCCCCTTTACTAACCATTTCTTGCTGTCGTTTAACCACCACTCCACCCACTACCAACAATAAACAACCAATACTAATCCCACCAATAACTAACAAAAATTTATAATCAAGTTTCATGAACCTCCCAAAGGCCTCACGACAAAGTAGCTTAAATCTGCAGTCGGCACACTTGGTAAAGTAATCGTCCTACAATCACCTGCTCCACTATTTTGATAATTAAAGTCACATATGCGTACAAAATAATCTCCATTTGACGTATTAATTGGATTACCGACCACCACCATAATATGCCCTTCATCTCTAGGAACCCCATCGTTTTTCGGTACTATATATTCCCCATCTACCCATCCATTACTTCCATTCAATACAATTCCATCACCATCTTGAATTCCAATAGTGCTTGCTCCATAACTATTTATCAAATCACCTTTTTGACACCAATTATTACTTCCAGGGTTACATACTGACGGTAAAGCACCAGCAATATTCCCATAAGTATCTACGCCAAAATGGCCAAAGCTTGGATTAATAGTAATCGCACCATCCAAACACCTATAAACGATCTCTCCATTTTTGATATAAAAATCATAAGAAGTAGGATAATCTTCTCCAAGGCATAATTCCATATCACGATCAACCTGATTATCATTAATCACCTCAATACTTTCCACACATAAATTAACCGCATCCACAATAATCATCTATCCAAAAACTACCTCCCAAACTTAATCTATCATCCACACTCTCCGTCACTGAAGTATTCTGATTAAATCCATTCAAAAATGATCCATAATTATCTCCATACACCCCCCACTCATCCCCTTGAACTTCATCAACCTCAATTACAATATCAGCATAATCATGATACGAATCTCTCAATTCTTGTGGCCCATAAGTCACTTGACAATTAGGACAATAAACCCACGAACCAGTTGGCCCATCACATTTATATGTAGTATATCTTTCTCCAGCTCTCAACGGCCCAAACGCCACTACAGGATTACCCGATGCGTCTTTACTCACAGCATTACCATTCTTATCACGACAAGGTATATCTCGCTCGTTATTTCCACTACTGCTATTTCCAGTAGTAACACCAGGAATTTGCCCTTGTTCTGCTACCGCATTTCCCCCTACATTATTCAAGTACTCCTCTCTCTCAGTTATAAATTCACCACTCAAACTATCATTCATTGCTCCGTCGTGATTTCCTTGCCATAAGTCAGCCAACCCCTTCCACCTATCCGCATCTGCTTGCTTACCCTCCTTTAGTGTAATTTCTTGTTCTTTCAAAGGTTTCCTATTTTTCTCAAAAGCCTGCTTTACTTCTTCAGTTATTCGTTTTGCATCCTCTCGCCTCTGTTCTAACAAATTACTCTTATCAATTTTATCTTGTGTCTCTCTATCCAAGCCCGCTCTTCCATCTATATTAAATATCTTCGGCACCTCTCCCTGATTACTCACCACATACTTACTCACCGGCACCATCAACGCCACTACCGCTACAATCACTAAAATCGGTAAATGAACAAAACCACGGCAAGCCTTCATAGTTATATCCTATCAATACTTAGTCGAATTCTCAATGATATAATACTTCCAAACGCTCTCATAGTTTAATGGATAAAACAGAGGTTTCCTAAACCTCCGATGCAAGTTCGATTCTTGCTGGGGGCACATCTACATGAAGGTTCGTAACCTTCATGTACCATCGGGGTGTAGCGCAGTTGGTAGCGCGCGTCGTTCGGGACGGCGAGGTCGTGAGTTCAAATCTCACCACCCCGACTTTATTATTCTCTTGAAGCAATATCTGCCAAACTTGTCTTAATTATCTCATCATCTACTTTAAACCCCGGCATAAACTCTACCGTTTCTGAATAATCCACGTCCTTAAAATATGACAACTGGCTTCGTAGTAAAACTTCATCAAATAAACCCCCTCCAAAAATATCTACAGTCTTCTTACTAATCTCTTCTAGAGAAAACTGTTTCAATAAAAAATACACATCCACATAATCTTTCCACTTGGCTCTTTGACCCAAAGCAAATGCCTTCATACAACCAATCGATAACACATCAGGCATCTTAATCACTTCATCCCAATTCTCATTAACCGGCACCGGATATTTATACTGATACCAAGTCATTTTTACTCCATGAGTCATCACCGTTAACTGATTTTTCTGATTCACAAACGTTTCTTCAACTGGAAAATACTTGCCAACTTTTCCAATAATTTGATTATTATCAAAGTCTATTTTTGTAAACAAATCAAAGTCTATCGACCTCCTATGACCGATCTGCAAAGCCAGGGCTGTTCCTCCCACCAAGTAATAATCATCTTTAAACTCCCTCACCAAATCAATTAAATCTTTCTGCTCTTTAGATAAAATATCAAGCTCAAACATATCTATTAAAATAGTTGCCAAATAAAGCAATCCTTTCCGGCCGTAAATTCACTCTTCGTTTTTCTTGCGTCATATACAAAAACAGTTTCTTTATTTTTTTTAAACCCATCTTTTTCTTCAACCACAAAAAATCTTTCCACCGACCATAATTCAACACCCCTTCCACCACTGCTTCATCATCTAGTTTTGTCACATCACTCACCCACCACCATTTTTGCTTATTCTCAGTCAACCAGTTATTCAACTGCATTTTTATTCCCGCTCTTCCTTCGAATAAATCAAGCAATCCGAAGCACTCTCCCACTCTATAATCTCACTATCTTTAAAGACCAGTTTTCTCTCTTTTTCAGCCGACTCCACTCCATCCGAGGCATGAATCAAGTTTAACTGTTGGCTCATAGAAAAATCTCCCCGAATCGAACCTGCCTCAGCCTCACGACCATGAGTCGTACCGACTAGTTTTCTAACCGTATCAATCGCTCCCACCCCACTCCAAACCATGGCCACAATCGGTGAAGACATCATAAATCCCTTCAAGTCACTAAAAAATCCTTTGTCTTTATGATGAGCATACCACTCATCCAAAATCTCGTCAGTTAACAACATCATCTTCAACCCAGACAACTTCAAACCCTTCTTCTCAAACCGATTAATAATCTCCCCCAACAAACCCCTCTGTAATCCATCCGGTTTTAGTAAAATGACTGAGTATTCAAACTTCATACCATCATTATAACCTACCCCACCAATTTTTCAAATCGAGCCTTGTCTTTAAAATCCCCCAAGACCGTCAAATTTAACTTATTTTCTTCAAATACCCTCTTAGCAGTTTTACTAATCCCGGCCACACTCACCTCGTCAATCTTGGCTTTAATTTTTTCCACTGTCCTAATCTCGTTCTCCATCAATAAATTCTCACCAAACAAGTTAGCCACCGACTGACTATCCTCCAAAGATAAATCAATCCTCCCTTTCAAGTACTCTTTGGCTCGCTTCAACTCCACTTCACTCACCGTCTCAATTTTTTGATACTCTCCCCGCACCACCTTGATAGCCTCATCCACTCGCTTGGCATCACAACCGGCTTGAGTTACCAAGTAGCCGGTATCAAGCAGTAAATCTATACTGGAGCGAACATAGTAGACCAAGCCCCGCTTTTCTCGAATTTCATCCCACAACCTTGAGCTAGTGTTGCCTCCCAAAATAGTGTTTAACATCATCAAGTTATACCGATCGGGGTCAGTTGACTTAAACGTCTCCATTCCCAAGCAAAAATGGGCTTGCTGTATTGGTTTTTTCACTAATTTAACTCTCGCCTTTTCCTGTTTCACCACCACTTGATTAGGTTTATCCGTAAACTTAATTTTCCCCTTCCGGTTGGATACAAATACCTCCTCAATCTGTTTTTCGGCCGTTTCCAAGCCACCTCCAGCCAAGACCAAAACCATATTAGCCGGTTGATACCAATAATCCAAGTACTTCACAAACTCCTTGTGTCCCAAAGATTTTATATTCTCAGCCGGTCCAATCACCAATTGACCTAACTGGGTCGCACTATATACTTGTGATACAAAAGACTGAGCCACATTCCTCATCGGGTTATCCTCATACATCTTGATCTCCTCCAAAATCACTCCCCGCTCTTTTTCCAACTCATCCGCCGGCAGTAGCGGTTCAAACACCGCTTGATGCAAAAACTCCAAGCCCAACTCTAAGTGTTTCTTACCAATCTTCATCCAAAAAGCAGTCATTTCTTGAGAGGTAAAAGCATTAAAGACGCCACCAACCGACTCAATCACCCGATTCATCTCCATTGGTGTTGGCCACTTCTTAGTTCCCTTAAACACCATGTGCTCCAAAAAATGTGAGATCCCGTTTATCTTGGCCGACTCATCCCTACTCCCCACTCGCACCATCACCATCGCCGTCACCGACTCGGTGGCCATCGGTATTTTTACCACCGTCAAACCATTTGCTAAAACCTGATTTTTTACTTGAAAACTCATAATAACCACCTATATAAAGGTGTCACCTGTATTCTACCACTTTTACTTTTTATTACATCTTCTTCTGCCTCGGTAACAATTATCTTCCTCACTCCCCTAATCTCTTTTGAAAGCTCCACCAATGACCTTACTTCTCGATTTCTAATTACTTCATTATCCAAACTCAAGCTAGCTTGAATCGCCAGCTTTTTCTCCGGTACATAAAAATCCACTTCCAAATTATTTTTAGTTTGATAATAATATACTTGTTTATACTGCTGTCTCAACCTTAAATAAACCAAGTTCTCCAACAACCGACCGGAATTAGCCGAAAATGAAAATCCCACCGACTTTGCCAAACCAGTATCAATCGAGTAAACCTTGCTTTATTTTAGTAGCCAAACTGCCACAATCTTGATTCAACCTCTAGTTGGCGCAGAAACTCCACCTACAATTGGAGTAGATCACTCCAATGCTTTGACTCTCAAGAAAACAACTACTAACCTGAATTTTGAGTCATTTACGCTACTATTGCTCCAACGGGTAGAGGATTAGCAGAAAAGTCATAATCATCCACTATCAGTTGAGCTAATCTCTCCCACATTCCCACCTCCGCCATCACATCAGGGTCAATATGTAAATCAAGCAAATTAGTTGGATAAGTATGATATTTTTGGTGTAAATATTTTAAGGTTTGTTCATAATAGCTATCTAAACTTCCACCTTGAACAACAAACACCTTGGTAAACTCCCGTACTGCCACTGCCCGTAAAAAGTCCCCTGCACCTAATTTTTCAAATAATCCCCATTGATGAAGTGAATCCCAAAACTCCCGAGACACCCCCCTACCCTTAGGGTCTGGAGCCTTTATCCCACTTATTAGTGACCCATCTGGTCTGCAAAATATTTCTCTCATACAACTACACCACCACCAAACTCTTTTTAAACTTCAATACTTCTTCTATTAAATCTTTTTCTTTCCAAGTTGTTACAACCCTTAATGGATCCAAACACCAAGTAATTAGTTTCAAGTGTTTATTCATTAACGCACCTCCTGTTTCTGAAGGTACTTTTACTTTCCTAGCCAATCTTTTTCCAAAGCTTTTTCCATAATTTACAGCCAACAATCCATTTTGATTAGCAGTCACTTCCAACAATACTTCATTCCGATGACCGTACCACTCCTTAGAGGGATTCAATGAATATTCCTCACTTTGTGTATCAACCAATCTTACACCTATGCCTTTATCACTCTCAACAAATACATATCTAGATTCAGGCACCCTATTAGGGTTTTGCCCATGAACTCTATCATCTCCATTCAACCAACCACCACGTAAACTATACTCCCCATTTTCTGGATGCGAAAACAACAAAAAACTCGCTTGTACCCCCTTCCAACTCCATGACTTCATCAGAGTATCTTGAATCTCAAGACCCTCTCTAGCCATATGCACCTGAACACCAACCTGAGAGTACTGAAACACCCCTTGCCCATCCATAAATACTTGTACTTGAGTATCAATACTTGCATTTTTATCGTCAAGCAATAGCGTTACAGCGTGGTGATCCGCAGAGAGTCTCTTATACTGTATTCTCCACACACTCTCATTCTCTCTCCCTTCACTTTCTCCAACTTCTAAATAAAAATTTGGATCATCCATATTTTTGGGGAAAAATAGTTCAAGTCTTGGTGACTGTCGACTACCAACACATCCCTCATAGGAGGAAATATCAACAGTGGGAGCTATGCTTCTCTCAGTTGACATGACCCCCCTCAAACCCATCTTTAAACAAACATTCCGGTATAGTATATCCAGGAGTAAACCATATCCACTTTTCTATATTTTCTCTATCAAAAGTTACCGTGCTTCCGGAGTTATATTTTTTTCCTGCTAAATTCATTAAATTCCCCAACAAAGCTATAGGTGTTTTAGCAAGAATTCCAATTGAACTAACTAATTCTTTCATCATCGTTAACATTCCTTCTCTACCTCCATCCAAGACTAATTTTCCAGAGCAAGAGGTCACTGGATATTGAAATATTCCATCATTTTCAATCTTAAACGGATTCAAACTAAAACTCTCCCCAAACTGTTCTTGATATCTTGCCAAAATTGCCCCACAACAATCATCCATAGCATCATTCACACCCACAAATTCACTATCTTTTTCCCACTTAACTACTTCTTTATATGAAAGACTCATCTTCCAACCATATCTGTCCACTGTAAACTGCAGTGGCACTCTATATTTACACATCTCTTCATGCTCCCTAATCTCAGTAGAGCTCATATTTGACCTAAACACCTCACTCTCCCATCTCCACTCACCCTTCGAATTCACTACACTCGTAATCCCGGGAACGTCTAGTACCAACCCATGGTCTTTCAAAACAGTAAATATAGGTAAAAATAATTTATCAAGACCTAATCTCTCAAATTCATGTTTACGTGTATCTCCAAACGCAACAATCGTTGAATCTGGATCTATACGTAAAGCAAGTGGAGAACCACCGGATGATGAGATAGTAATCGTTTTTTCATGTTCATTAACCATACCACCACTCCTTATACTGCTACCAAATTTATAAACGCTTTAGTTACGGCACTCGCAAATCTAAGGCTATCGTGCACATACCATGGAGTTAACGCCAGCGCTTGCTTATCATAACCTTCACCAAGTAATGAGTTTCTTTCAAATCTCAACCCATTTGCGGTCCGTCTTGGTTCCATCAGTAAGCCCCACCTCAATGATCTTGCTCTTGAAGCATTTAGTGTTTCAAGTTTGGAATGATTATTATCACCCGAAAGCAATATCATTGGTACCCAAACACTGTGCATATCATTATTAACCAAACTCCACTGCGCCCTCACCCCATCACCTATTTGATGAATTTCTGAATAAGATTTTATTGATCCACCCATCTCTCTCCTCAATTTAAAATAAATATCAAATCCACTTGTTTCACCTCCAGTTTGTTCAAAAGTCATTTGATCTTGAGTCAAACCTTCTCTCGACAACCTTTGGCCCACCACCACTATTCCAGTGTGTAAATTTGCTCCAGGAGCTAACACTGTCCGTAATCCCGGAACTTCCCCCCATGGGGCATCATTGTTCAATAAATCTATTGCTTGCTCTGGTTCCCTCATACGCTCGGAATTCTACAATAACTTCCAATAGTTGTCAACTATAAGCCTATATTGACAGATCGAGTTCCAAATGATATATTCCACCAACTATAACTTATAGTAAATAAATGTATGATAATAGAAGATAATTGACTTCTTTTTTCAATAAATAGTAAAAAAAATTAAAAAATTATGTCACCACAGGAAAGAGCAGTAGTCAGGCTAGCAAAACTTCCTATAAGACTTGCCCTATCTGTTGTAGATACTCCAAATGCTGTGCTCACTAGAGACCTAGAAGAGAGTCTCTCTTTCGGAACCAGGCCAGGTCTTACAAATTTTCTCCTAAACACCTTTAATGACCGACTACAAACAGAGGTAAATTGGAAACTAAATCATCCTCAATTATATTACCCTCTAGCAAATAAACCAGAAGAAGCCGTTGTCTTTGAGCTTTATGATACTCACGCTCAGCTTGCTACCAACTTTTTAGCTACCGCAGGCAGAACTCTACCAAGTTCAGAAACATCTAAACATAACGCCCAACTTTTAACTAGACTGGCTATTAATTTAATTATTCAGTCAGAAAATTGTTATAAACCCAGCACCAGCACTGAAATATTTGAAGATAAAAGACTAGCCTCCATCACTACCAGAGTTGCCCAAACTCCTCTCGATCCAAACACCACCAAAGCTCTTGTAGAAGTCATAAAAACCTGCTTCAACAACAAAAGCCCAAATATTGACCAACAAGGTAAACCCATCCATCCACTCCTAAAAATCAAAACTGGCAGCAGAGTCGACCCAGAGACGAATAAAGTAAAAGAGGTAAATCTAACCCTGGAAACGGCTGAATATCTTTTAGGGCTTCTCACCGACCTCAAATTTAGTCGACCTCCAAAAGAAGTAGTTCCCTTAATACAATCCCTTGCTTTTGGTATCGAAAACTGGACCAGGTTTGCTATTAAAAATCCAGAAAAATTTGCTCTAGAAGTTATTAGAGATATGACTAATACACATCCTTTTGGGAGTTACATTTATACCAAAACAGCCTGTGGACCAGATACTCAAGTTAGTCATACAAAATCAGAGAATCGCGCTGATGACCTAGGAACTTTACCAGAAAACTGGATGAAAAATGGTAATTTAACCATGGGTAAACAAAGTCCATATCCAGAATATACCACCGATACTTTTACTCATTTCCGTCCAAAACAAGCCACCCCAACCAGAAAATTAGAACCAATCGGAGGCGAAACCCCAACCCCATTAAGAATTAACGATAGGATAGCATCAACTGCAATCAGACATTTCTCTAAATTTCATCCTGGTAGATGGATTGAAAATTTTTCTAGATTTCCTTGGTACTCTGAAAAATATAAAACTATGGGCGGTGAAGTCGCCTATGTTGATGACCGTCATAGTTATCAAGAATTAGCTAATGCCCAAGCTGAAATTGTAAAAAAACGAGTCGATCAACTCAAAATTATTATTGATAAAAGTAACTCACCAGACTCCAAACTCACTGCTACTCACGCCTTAGCTTGTTATCTGGTCGATTATCAAGATGACGAAAGAGGAATTAGTCATAGTTTAAGAAGTGCTCTAGACAAACACATTGCCCCCTTACTGGCACAAATAATTATCAATAGTCAACCTAATGATGCTATCTGGCCCATGCTTCAAAACACAGTGCCACTCATGCCGTTTAGTAGTATTGACACCATGCTTCAACACATGGAGCAAAATATGGGCACCACTCAACACTGCTTTAACTGGGCCGCCTTTTGCTACATTGCCCACGGAGATATTGCTCAAAGTGGTTTTAATGGAATACACGTTAGCGATGAAACCAGAAAAGCCATTTTCTATAGTGCTCAACGAGTTATTTTTGACAAACTTCCAGATCAAAAAAGTGCCGGAGTTAACTTTGTTCACCCTATTATGGCTTTTGCCAACCCCAAACAATATCCTCATTTTCAAGAATCTATTGAAGTTGCAAGTTTAAATGTCCACGCTCTTGCCCCCAGAATAACTCAATCATGGAAAGAGTATGTAGCTTATGATTTACGAGGCCACGATACTAACCCTCCGTTTACAGCAGAAAAAATCAAACCATTACTCAATCTTCTCCCAGATCCAGAATCTGTTAGAGAACTCATGCAACAACTTCAAAAGATTAAAGATCCAGCAAGTGAACTAGACTCTATCCTCCCTGGCCTTGCTCAGGAACTAAACGAATCAAGACAATCCTTAATCCAAGCTCTTGACATTCTTGCCCCCACAGACAAAATAGTAGATTTCGATGAATTACAAGATTTTTTAAATAAAGAAAGCCTTAATCCGCAAGATATTGAAGATCTCCAAGCAAGAATAGTAGCTAAAATTTTTGATAAACCTGGTGACGCCGCCATCATCATTGCCTTAAAGGAATCAGGACTCCTTCCCCTTCTTACCAAAAATGAAGCAATAAAAGCTGCTAAAATTACTGCTCTTAGAGGGGTTGTCTCAAGTACAGCTAAAAATCTCTCTGATAGTGCCATGGAAGCTATGCTCACCAAAATTGAAACTCAACTAGAACCAATCAAAGCCACTCTCGCTCTTCAGCAAACTGCTCTTGATATCACCAAAAGTATCAGAGAAGGGTTTTCTGATATTATGAAAACTCAAATTAATTTAAAACTCAAATATGTTAATCATCTCCAAAATCTGGTCAACTCCCAACATGAAAACACAGAGTTGCAAAGGGTTAGAAAAACAGTTTATAACAACTGCGGTAAAATTAGAAAAGAGTTAAAATGTAACATAAGTCAATTATTACCTAATCTTACCCTTGAAGAGCTTGTCGAAATCCTTAACCTTCCCCCAGAAATACAAGAAATTTTACTACAAACAAATACAACTACTACCTAAAAACCCTAAGTTAATATGAATCATGAAACCACATCACCCATCAAGCGACTAGACTCAAATTCCCCACCATCTTCTCCGCCCAACATCATTGATTTCTATCAACATATTTTTTTTCAAAAAATTATTCTTCCATTTCTTCTCAATCCAATAATGAAAGCACGAGCCAAAGAAGAAGAACATTATTTTGGAGAAATAGTAACCGAAAAAACTCGTAAATTTTTTGGATTACCAGTTAATCCTTACGGAAATAGAGCATGGAGGGAAGTAAAACAAGAAAAATATCTTGTTCGTGATGAGCAAGGACGTATAATGTCTCTAGCTGAGTATCGAGAAAAATACCCCAATAGTAACCAACACCCTGTACAAAACATATATTAAATCAATCATTACCAAACTCTAACTCAATATCTCCCTTGCCACCTCACTTTCCCTCATCTCCCCCAGTAATTTCTGCGCTTCAAGATACATCCCTGCATTATATCCACTATTCTCCCAATCACGACTACAGACAACATCCGTGCTCACAGTGCTTGACCTATCCAAATTATATGGCCGTAAACCCACCCGATTAATCTTCACTCTCCGAATAACCGGCACCATCGTGCCTCTCTCGGTCAACTGCAACCCCAAAGCCCGACCATCTAGCTTAGATAAATCATTTTCCTGTATCTCTGCCAAAGTCCTCGCCGTCAACCAATCAACTAACCTTACTACTCGATCTACATAACTATTATCACCTGTCTGACGGACTGGCCAACCCGGCATAAAATTCCATACCTCCCATTTATATCCATGACTATCATCCAAAGTCACCCTCAACTTATCCGGCCTAATAGAAAAAACTACACCCAAACCATGCATCACCGCACTTACCCGCAAACCACAACACTGAGTAATTTGACTACTCTCTTTATTCCGCAGATTACTAGTCCAAGTTAAGTTATCTCTATGATATTTGCGCAGATTATCAGCCATTGCTAGCAACATTCCCCCCATTTCCATTTCCTTCCAAGCCAGAGTCATCTCTTGCGGACCAGGGAACTGCACCAGCCATTGACTCCGTTCCTGAGGATCCAAACTATCAAATGATAAAGTACCGCTAAACGGATAACCAGCCCTGATCTTAGCTATTACTTTCTCCATCATTAAGTTATATGCAAACTGTCCGTCTACTTCTTTCTCAAGGATCGTCTGATTACTGTTATATCCAATCGCCAACCTCCTATCATCCAAAGTCGACCTCACCCAATTCAACCCCTTCTCTGATATTGTAGGAGTTACTATCCTAAAGCTATTATCTAAATATCTAATATATTCCCCATAATATGCGTCATCATCTTTTTTATAAATCAACGGCACACCACCTTCGTCAGACTTAACCGGCCTTGATGCCCACCACAAATCCGTCAACCTAGACAAATGACTTATCCCCACCCTCATCGCCATCCTCAAATGCTCCTGTGTTACTTTCTCTCCTTTCATTAATGCCTCAGCATAACCTGGATGATCCATCGCCCAACCAGCCGCCATCAGCTTACCCAAAGAAAGTTTAGGATATGGTGACTGCCTTTCCGGCCTACCATCCACCACACTATATCCACTCACGAAATCTGGCATTAAAGATTTCTGCCTTGCGCGTTCTGTCATATATACACCACAATGCGAGCAGGCTTATATTTACTATATACAACTTTACACTCTTACTCAAACTACCGTATAATCTCCTCACTGCCCTATACTATAATATATGACACCAAAATCCTGGCAGCTAAAACTTTTCTACCTCATCTTATTTTTAATTCCTTCCAATCTCGCCAAACACTTCATCCTCCCTTCATCCTACGTCTCCGGCATCTTAGTTGACTACCTCATCCCTACTATTTATCTCACTGATATTCTTATCCTCACCCTCCTTGTTTGTAACAAAGGACTGTCCTTTGTTACAGTTGTTAAATCAAGCTTTTTTGTTTTCTTGCTCTGCTTACTCCCCTCAATCATTTTCGCCTCCTCCCCAATTCCAGCTATCTACAAGTACTTAAAACTCATAGAGCTAGTCTTATTTTCCCTCTGGGTCAAACAAAATATTAATCTAAAAAAACATCTACAACCCATTATTACTATCCTTACCCTCTCTACCCTCTTTCAATCTCTCCTAGCCTTAACTCAATGGTTCAAACAATCATCGCTTTTTGGTTACTATTTTTTGGGCGAACAACCCTTTACCTCAGCTTCAGTTGGTATTGATAAAATCACTTGGTTCACTGGCGCTATCAAAATCCCCCCTATGGGCACCTTCCCTCACCCCAATGTTTTAGGAGGCTTTTTAGCCGTAGTTTTACCGCTTATCCTCTATAAGGGTCTTAATTCCAACACAAGGTTACGAACCTTGTGTTACACCTCATTTTTGCTCGGTCTCCTCACCCTTTTTCTCACCTTCTCTCTCTCCGCTTGGTTAGCCTTTCTCTTAATCGGCCTTCCCCTCACCCTAAAGAAAATATTTAAGGTTCGGAACCTTAAATTTATCTTTATCTACTCAGGGCTTTTCTTAATCCTCTTTTCTTTTGCTACCAAATTTACCTTTCTTGCTCCCCAAAGCTCCTTTAGCCGTCGTTCTCAACTAACCCAGATTGCTCTCAAATCTTTTACCCACTCACCCATTGTTGGTGTTGGCCTTAATAACTTTACCATTAACATGGAACACTACGGCTACATCACTTCCACTACTCGTTTTCTCCAACCCGTCCATAACATCTTTCTTTTAATCCTCTCCGAAACCGGCCTCATCGGCCTTGCTGGCTTTCTTTATCTTTTAGGTTCAAAACTTCAGCAATTGCGACTCCGACAAAAGTCGGAGCAAGTTTTGAACCTAAAAATATTCTTAATCCCTCTCCTCACCCTCCTCTTCCTCGGCCTCTTCGATCACTACCCTTTTACCATCCAACAAAGTTTATTGCTACTCTTTACCCTAATTAACTAATATTGTATATTATTATTTGTCTTTTCTTATCTTCATATGCAAAAAAATAAGTTACTTAAAATTAGCATTCTTTGTTCACATAAAGATCCAGAAAACAAAGACAAAATCTTAATTAACTCCATTATCGATAAGATTATTACTAACAAGCTTGATCAAAAAATCCAAATCTTTCATGGTGGTAGCATAGGTACTATGATGTATCTGAGGGACCAATTAACCCAAAACAATATCTATAATACTGGGGTCATTTCTGATCCGTATATCAACCATGAACTAGAAAACAAATCATTTAAAGTTATTAGATATAAAAGTATTTTTTCAAGATTCGAAAAACTTGTTCAGTCTAAAATAATCCTCACTCTTCCTAATGGTGGCGAAGGTACTGAAGCTGAACTAAGAGCTGCGTTAACTACAATTAAAGTTCTTGGTTGGAAACAAAAAAATAATTTTCCAATACTAAACTGTGAAAAAAAAACTCTATGCGTGACCGGAAAATTTATTAAACGAACAAAAAACTATTTAAACTATTGGCTTGATCAAGGCAATACAAGTTTTATCTCCCCAATTGTATCTCAATCAATTCATTACCTAAGCAATAATATTCCCAAACAGCTTATTACCATCATCAACCAATCTATTTATTTATAAGCATCATGTTGCCAATTAATGAAAAAATCACTACATGGCTAAATCATCTTAAACTTAAGTTTTCCCTCCAGCAAAAAGAACAGACAGAAATTACTATTCCTTTATCTAACAATCAAATCATATCAAGCCTTTCAAAGAATAAAAATCTAAAATTTATTTCTAAAATTCTCATTAAGGATGTTTTCCTTAATCGAACATTACCTTACAAAATAAGAATAAGATTTAAGTATCATAAGAAAAATCTTTCTGAGTTGTTAATCCTTGAATCTAAATCCAATATGCAACTATTGCCCTCTTATCAACTAAAAACAAAAAAACTCAATGTTTATAAAATATGTCTTACAAATAATCATAACATCCAAACGAAGCTCTTAAGCTCAATCACGGAGCAAAAACAATACCAGATTACTAAAATCAGAACAACTCTTCAATCGCATATTAATAATACTCCTATTTTTTTTGACTTCGACGCTCTCGAGCAAGTCATAACATTCTCAAAACACTTACCTTCAATCTCTATTCCTAACTACTGTCTTGATATCGAAACTTCAAGTCAATTCGATATCAAACAATTACTTAATTATCTAAAAAAAATTGACATACATTTGTAATATTGCACGAATACTAATCTACCATTCTAAAAAACTCCCATCACATCTTTTCCGGCGCCTCTATTCCCAACATCCCCAAACCTCTCTTTAATATCTCCCCGGTTACTTTAGTCAACCACAATCTAAAATTCTTTTGCTCTTCACTCTCCGCTTTTAATATCGAGCACTTATTGTAAAAACTATTATATTTTTGGGCCAAATCATACAAGTAATTAGCTACCAAATTAGGCGCCAACTCCTCCGCCGCTTCTATAACCACTTCCTCAAACCGATACAAACTTCTCAACACTACTTTCTCCTCCTCTTTCAAATTTTCCAGGTTCGGAACCTGGAATTTACTATCGGACTTGAGTAGTACCGACTGAGTCCGGGCATAAGTATACTGCAAATACGGCCCCGAGTTCCCCTGCAAACTCACCGCTTCTTCCATATCGAAATTAATCTTCACCCCTGGTCCAACCTTTAAAAACGAGTACTTCACCGCTCCCACTCCAATCATTTCCGCCGTTTTTTCGTCCACTTTATAACTAGCTTGAACTTTTTTTACCGCCTCATCCAGCAACCACCAACCAGTCACCACTCTTCCGGTTCTCGAGGACATCTTACCACCCTTTAAATCCACCAACTCATAAACCCGATGGTACTGCTTATCTTTAAACATCTTTGGATCTAGCAATTCTTCTACCTTAAAAGTCACCTCAAAAAAACTCCTCTGTTCCGGACCCACTACATGAATACACTTATCAATCTCCCCAAAATCACTAAACTCTTGTGGCGCCAAACCCAACTCCTTGGCTTCATAAGTTGCCAAGCCAATACTATTAATAAACACCCTAGTATCCAAACCATACTGAGATCCGTCAAACACCACTGCCCCTTCACTTTTCTTTAATATTCCCCTCTCCAAGGCTTTCTTTGCAATCTTTAAACCCTCACCACACTCCGACTCAAAATATAGTTTATCGTACTTAGTTCCCACCCGTTTATAAATCAGTTCAAAGTACTCCAAACTCCAATTTCTGGTCTCCTGATAAATCTCAATCACCTCCCCCTCTCCTTTACCTTCATAAATCTCTTGATTAATCTTAATAATCTCAATCTTGACTTTTTCATGCTTTTCGTAAGCCGTTGCCCCCTTAGCATAAGCCTTCCCCAAAAACTCAATTCTCTCTAAAATTGACTTACTTTTAACTAGATTGAACTCTTTTGATATAGATAAAATCCCCCACAAGGCTTTAGCAATATGAAGACCCACGTCACCTTGATAATTGACTCGTATTACCTTGATTCCCACCGCTTCAAGCAATCTGGTGATCGACTCTCCCAAGGAGATATTCCTCAAATGGCCAATGTGAAACTGTTTATGAGTGTTGGGGTGAGCATACTCCACCATCACTTTTTCACCCCACTTAGTCTTACTTTTAAACTTACCCTCTAGCACTCTTTCAGCTTCTTTGATAAGGGCATCCTCTTGGATTGATATATTAATAAATCCTGGTCCAGCAACTTCAATTTTTTTAACCAATTTCTTTGACATTTGTTCGTGTAATCTCTCAACAACCTTCTCTGCTAACTCTCGAGGTGACCTCGGTTCCGAACTCACACCTCCAAGGTGGTGTTGCGCCTGCGGCTCACCTTGAAGGTGTGACCAAATCACCATCGCCACATTACAAGCAAAATCCCCATGAGTCATGTCTTCAGGATGCTCCACTTCAAACTCAACTTTTTCTAGCCCCATTTGACTAACTACTTCTTGGATTTGTTTTTTAATTTTATCTTTTAGCATTTTGACTTAATCAATTAATTTGTTATAATATTCTTATCACGATGAGAGGACTACCAAAGGAGGACCTTGCTCCCCTAGGGAATGCCTCTCTTTTTATTGCTTCTTTTTTAATTTTTCTTTAAGCATCGAGATTACTAAAATATACTTAGCAAACCCCCTCAATAAAGAAGAGTATTTCTGGTTTGGCGCAATCACTTTATCTAGTTTACCCTTTTTTGCCAAATACTCAATCAGGCAATGAAAATCTCCATCTCCTGATACAATCACCGCCTTTTGATAATTATCAAACTCAATCATAGCATGTAGCACTAGTTCAGCGTCCACATTGCCTTTAATTTTCACTTTTTTACCTTTACCCTTTCCACTAACTACTTCCAGGGTCGGCTTAAAAATGCAAATATAACCAACCGACTGCAAGTAAGTATATAAAGATTGATTCCCCTCTATATACCCAATAAACAAATATGTTTTCTTGACCTTGTACTTAGTCCTTAGATACTGCCTAAATCTACCGTAGTCCAATTCCCAACCCTGAGACTTAACCCCCAAGTGTAAATTCTGGGAATCAATAAAGGCGTAGTTACTTGTATCCTTCAACAATTTTTTCATAAACTTTCACTGCCATTTCTACCTTCTCTAGTTTAGCATATTCATTATGCTGATCGTACTTCCCCCTTACTCTCTCACTACCCCCGCTCGCAACACAAATTTCTTACACTTCTCTGCCGCCCAATCACTTGGTAACAACTCACTTGGTAAAAACGGATCTTTGATCACCACGTCCAAGTACTCCGAGTAAATCTTTTTCAAAAACTCCTCCCTTTTTCGTTTATCACTAATTCCAAATCGAGTGCTAAGCTTATCTATCAGCTGGTTATACTCCTTACTCACCTTATCCAATCCCCACACCTTACTTGCCAACATCTTTGGGTTGCCCAAGTGCTTCTGTTTAGCTTCCATTAGTAAAACACTTCCGGATAAACCCTTTACTTGCAAGAAGTTCATAAAACTCTTTGAAAATTCGTAAGGGGAAATATAAGTGCTATCTTGCAATCTACCAAAACCTTGCTTCAAAATCTCTTTTCGCAAACTATCCCTACTGCTCCTCTTTCTCTCTGGAATATCAAACATAATCACTCTCCAAAATCCATCCCATTTATCTTGGTCAATTCCCAGTACCGGATAAAGGCTAAATAGCTCTTTCATCCCGGATCCTGTCAAGCGAAAGTTCATCTGGCCATTAATAATCACTTTTTGGATAAACCCGTCTCGGTACATTCGATTGCTAAGATCACGATATTTTTTCTTTGAGTACTTTGGCGGTGTCCATAAAAACAACTTATCTTTATAGCAAGCCCTCGAACCCCCGCTCACCGCCAACCCCCACAGTAATCTATCTCTAAGTTTCATAAATATATTCTACTCCACCCGCATCAAAATTTCCACATGAAGGTTCGTAACCTTCATGTAAGAATCTCACTACTCTGGAGTGGCACTTGATGACTCTCCGGAGTGGACTATATACTACCCTTATGAAAATAGTCATCGGCTACCCCCCCTTAGAATCCAAAAAAGGCACCGCCCTTCTTTCTCAAAATCGCCAGTTCCAGTGGTTTTCTTCTCCCACCTACATCTATCCCGTCATTCCCGCCTCAACAGCCACTCTTTTAGCAAAAAACGGTCACCAAGTTCTCTGGCTCGACGGCATTGCCGAAAACTGGACCTACCAACAATGGTTAAAACAACTCAAAGACTTCAAACCCGACCTTTTGTTCATGGAATCCAAAACCCCAGTCATTAAGGCTCACTGGAAAATCATCAAAGATCTCAAACGCAAGGTTCCGAACCTTAAATGTGTCTTGGTCGGTGACCATGTTACCGCCTTACCCAAAGAGTCCTTCAAACACTCGCCCGTCGACTTTGTTATCTCTGGTGGCAACTACGACCTCGCTTTACTCGATCTCGTAACCAAACTCAAAAACAAAAAGAAAGTCACTCCAATCACTTATGCCCCTTCAAACTACAACCTCACCAAGCTTCCTTTCATCGATCGAAAGCTAACCAAGTGGCACCTCTACGCCTCCAAAAACGGTAACTTCAAGTACTTCCCCGGTACCTACACTATGGCCGGTCGGGATTGCTGGTGGCGCCAAAATGGTGGCTGTACTTTTTGTTCCTGGACCACCTTGTATCCCCAATTTTCCTCCCGCACGCCAACAAATCTCCTAGACGAAATTGGTCAATTGATCAAGATTGGAGTCAAAGAAGTTTTTGACGACACCGGCACTTTTCCCATCGGTGATTGGTTAACCAAGTTTTGTCAAGGCATGGTCAAACTCGGCTACCACAAACAAATCACTTTCGGGTGCAACATGCGTTACGGAGTTTTAACCAAAAAAGACTATACATTAATGGCCAAAGCTAACTTTCGCTTCATCCTCTACGGCCTTGAATCGGTAAACCCCAAAACCATCAAACGTTTAAACAAAGGCACCAAGCCTTCAAAAATCAAAGCCGAGCTTGAAGTTATCAAGCAAGTAAATCAGGAATTAAAAGGTCATCTAGAACCCCACGTTACTTGCATGATTGGCTATCCATGGGAAAGCTATCAGGACGCCCAAAACACCGTCAACTACACTAAATCTCTCTTCAAAAAAGGCCTCATCGACTCTCTCCAAGCCACCATCTGCATTCCCTATCCAGGCACCAAACTCTACAGCCAATGTCAAAAAAATCACTGGCTCAAAACCACCAACTACAACCACTACGACATGCGTCAACCAATCATGAAAACCAAGATAAAAAACCAAGACCTACTCAAACTCACCAGAAACATCTACACCTCCTGTCTCACTCCAAAGTTCATCCTAAAAAAACTTTTTTCTATCAGAAACTTCAACGACCTCAAATGGTTCTACAACGCTAGCTTTAAAGTCCTCGCTCACTTACTAGATTTTTCATGACTCACTCCATTGCCACTATTATCAATTTTTGTAGTAACGACAAACTTTTTATCCACCACACTATCAACCAAGTTAAAAAATTCTCAAGCCAAATAATTATTCCTTACTGCGACCACTTCTACGACGGCACTCCTGAAGATCAAAGCTTAATCTCTAAAACCATTGCAAAACACCCCACAGTTAAATTCATCCCCTTTCAATACGACCCCAATGCCACCAAAACTTTATGGCGCGGTTGGCAATTTATCTTACGCCGCCTCACCAAAACCCAAGTCTGGGGACCCCAACACTGGATCTGTCATGCCCGTTTACTAGGAACTACTTACCTCAAAAAAAACATCAAATACGTCCTCTTTTTAGACGCCGACGAAGTCCCCGATGGCAAACGCTTTAAAGGTTGGCTAGACACCAAAAACTACCAAAAATATAATGCCATAAAGTCTGCTAATTACTGGTACTTTAGATCACCCAAACACCAAGCCACTACCTTTGAAGACTCAAGCTTATTAGTCAAAAGAACTTCTTTAACTCAAGCCGTCTTCATGGATCACGATGAACGAAACGCTACCTACAACTCCATCCCTCACCCCAAAAAAAGAATGGTTTTAGGTTTAGACAGTAAACCCATGATCCACCACTACGGCTGGGCTAAACCCAAAGCCAATCTCCTTAAAAAAGTCAAAACCTGGGGGCACTCCAAAGACCGAAATTGGACCAAGTTAATCGAAAAAGAGTTTCAAAAACCTTTCTCCGGCACAGACTTTATCTACCACCGTCGCTTCACCACCGTCAAACCTTTCCTTCACTTGTAACAAAGGACAGTCCTTTGTTACAATAATAATATGCCTTCCAAAAACGAACTTAAACAATACCTAAAAAATGGTTACTATCATATATACAATCGTGGGGTTGATAAAAGAATCATTTATAAAGATGAGCAAGACTACGGTGTCTTTTTAAACTTCCTAAAATATTACCTATCTTCCCTTCCAAAACTAAATCCACTTAGAAAAATAACAATTAGAGAAAGTAAAACGTATCAAATTAGCGATTACAAATGCAAAAACTATCACCAAGCCGTCACTTTACTCGCCTACTGCCTAATGCCCAACCACTTTCATTTACTCATCAAACAAACTGAATCCAGAAATATTGAATCTTTCATGAAATCTATTGGCACCAGATACTCAATGTACTTTAACAAACGCTATCAAAGATCTGGCCACCTCTTCCAGGGTAGATACAATGCCGTCTTGGTTGATTCCGACGAACAACTCATTCATCTTTCTCGCTACATTCATTTAAATCCCTCTCCAAATCTTTTTAAGCAGCCTTCTAGCTATCCTGATTATCTCAACCAAAAAAACACCCCATGGCTTCAGAAGCAAGATGTCACTCAACACTTCAAAAATTCACTTGCTTACAAAAAATTCGTCCAAACTCCCGACCAATCCGCCCTCTCAATCCTCTCCAAACTCACCCTAGATTCGTAACAAAGGACAGTCCTTTGTTACACTTTTATCAAATATACCCTCATCATCTCGTCATTAAAACCAAAAATCGATAATAATTTCAACCACGGCCACAACAACACTCCTACAAAAACTTGCCCCACCCCTCTTCCTAGTTTAGCCGTGATGTTATGGAAAAAAACTTGATGCCAAACCAAACCTTTTCTAATCACCTTGTACCCCGCTTTATTTATCACCTTTAAAAACTCATCTTTCGTCCAAAAATTCACATGAGTCTTGTCCCAATAAGCAAGGTAATCTTTTTTCAACCACTTTTCTGACAAATTCCCGGTTAACGGCACTTCCAAAACCAAAACTCCACCTGGTTTCAACCATTTTTTAATCCGCTTCAACTGCTTGACCGGATCTTTAATATGTTCCAACACATGATACATACTTATTACCTCATATTTTCTATTTGCCTCATATGCTTCAATCTTTTCCCCTTTTTTCTCATCTATTCCCATCGCCTTGATTCCCCACTCATTAGCCATCTTTACCAACTTGCCATCCCCACACCCCAAATCCAACCACTGAATACTTTTTTTCTTTACCACTTGCCTAGCTTCTCTCAACCTCATCCTCACAAACACCTCCCCCATCAACCAATCCAAGCTCATCAACATCGCTTTTACACTCATCTTTAATCTTCCCGAAACCAAACTCACTCCAACCAACAATCCCCACCTCAACCATCTCTCTCCTCCTGAAAAATTCTTTAAAACCGTCACCAATCGATTTCGTCGATAATAAAAGACCACCTCATCGCTAGCCACATTTTGATTAAAACTCAAAGACCCTTTGTGCTCAATCACACTCTTCATCACCCCCACAGCCGACCCTCCTAACCTTTTTGCCCTCAACTGCAAATCTACATCTTCGTAAAAATACTTGTACCACTCGTCAAAACCACCAAGATCAAAAAACCACTCTTTATTCACCATCAAGCAAGTACCATTGGCATACTCTCCTCTGATTATCTCTCCAAACTGCCCCCTATCTTCCTGCCCTCTTCCTACCGCTACCCCAAATCCTGGCCACAAATACTTCCCCGCTACGCAATCAATTTTACTGCTTTTGTATGTCAAAATCTTTGGTTGCAACATCAACTTTTTATTTCCCTCAGCCTGACCCCACAACTCCTTTAACCAGCTTTTTTGGACCACCGTGTCTGAGTTCAAAAACACTAGCCACTCACCCTTTGCCTCTCTAGCCCCCAAGTTACTCCCCCCTGCAAAAAACTTATTTTCGCAACTCACCACTATCCGCACTTTTTTACTCCCCCCATATTTTTTCTTTAACAACCCCAAGCTCCCATCACTAGACCCATTCTCCACCACCACCACTTCAAAACTCACCTCCACACTCTTCAATACCGAATCGACACACTCCCTGATATATTTCTCGCCGTTATAGTTAACTATGACTACGCTTATCTTCATAATTTTCTTACCTTAATAGCTAAAGCAGCTCCGCTTTTTAATCTCATAAATTTTCTCTTCTCTACCTTAAAAGAAATTCCCAACTTATTCAACCACAAGCACTTATGCCACTCACCAATCGTCTTTGTATCCAAGTAATAATAACTATCTACCAACTTCAATCCGAACTTTTTCAACAAACTCACCCACTTTTCTCTCGAGTACAAATGATAGTGATTATATTTTTTATTAAACAAAAAGCCATATAATTTTCCCCAACCAATATATGAGATTAACTGATCACTCGGCATGGTGGCTACCAATAAACCACCCGGCTTTAACACCCGGCTCACCTCTCTTAGCACTCTTTCCAACTTACTGATATGCTCCAAGACACTATTACTAAACATCACCTCAAACTCACCGTCAGCAAATGGCATCTCTCCAGCATCAGCCAACACCACTTCTTTATACACCCCGCTCTTCCTGGCTTTCCTCACCATCCCTTCATCATTATCAAGCCCTGTAACAAAGGACTGTCCTTTGTTACACTTTCCACCAAACACTTCCTTAGCAATCTCACCCTCGCCACA
Source organism: uncultured bacterium (assembly GCA_963980215.1). Lineage (GTDB taxonomy): Bacteria > Patescibacteriota > Microgenomatia > UBA1400 > CG1-02-47-37 > CAXBYZ01. The sequence continues at coordinate 30,926 of CAXBYZ010000002.1, forward strand.
CCCCAAATCAAGAACTTTTTTACCAATAAAGTCTTTCCCCCACTCTTGTTTCACCAGCCCCACCTCAATTTCTCTCCAAATATTTGTTACTTGATCAAACTTCATATTAAAATGGTTTCCCGGTAATATATGCCAAAGCCTTCCCAGCATACCAACTAACCCCTCTTTTCACCAACACTTTATCCATCCAGTTGTCATCACTCATCAAATGCTTCTTAACCCATCTTCTTTTCCGCCACAACTTACCCAAATTACCAATCCACCAACCCGTTGCTCTTTCAATAGCCCACACATGATTGATTTTACCTTTAATTAAAAACAAAAACTCCAGCCCCACCCAACCCACCGCTACACCAACCAACATTTGCCACTTTTTTAAACCCTCCCCATTCTTAAACACCGTCATCGCTTGGTTTCTACACGCCAAGTACACCTGCTGATAATCCGTCTCTCTGGGGATCGGCTTAAGTTTGGTTCCATAAGCATGCTCCACTACCCCCATCCACAAAAACCTTACCTCATATCCACTCTTCCACACTCTCCAAAACAAATCCGGCTCCTCCCAATAGTACACATAATCCTCATCCAAACCTCCAACTTTATAAAACACATCTTTTCGCACCACCATGCCCGCTCCCTTGCCAGAAAAAATTGCATCATCGCTATCAAACTGCCCCTCATCTTTTGCCTCTCTGGCTCTCTCCACCAAAAACCCATTTAAAGTCACCAACTCCCCCGCACTATCATACTTTTTACTTCCAATCCGTAGTAACTTCAACTGTCCCGCTCCAACCCTGGGATGTCTATCTAAATACTTCACCACTCTATCCAAGCCCTCTCCCAACTTAGTATCATTATCCAAAAAGACCAAGTACTTTCCCCTGGCCACTCTAGCCCCAACATTCCTAGCTTTACTCGGATTACCTTCCTGAATCTGTAGCAACTTAACAGGTTTATTCTTTAACCATCTCCTTACTCTATCTGCTTTATCAAAATCCAACCCATTATTAATCACAATTATTTCTGCTTTTTCCACCTCCGAGGTGGTGTTGCGCCTGTGGCACACCTCGGAGGTGTGGTTAAGCACAGATTTCACCGTCTCTTTGAATAACGAGTCCCAGCGATGATTGGCAATAATTATCGACACCCTTACAACCATCTTCGTCTCCACTTTAAATAATTTCTCACTCTCTCCAAAATCTTTCGTCGATCCACATAAACTCCACCCTGACTAACCTCATGTCTCAAACGAACCCCCCGACTCCACACTAACCTAATCCCAAGCTCCTTTACCCTCATCGCCAAATCCAGTTCACACCACTCGGCCGTACCCTTATAACCCTTATCAAAGCCACCCACTCTCTTTACCAACTCCCGCCTCAAACACATATTACACGCCTCCAAGTAATCCACTTCCCACAAACCCTTCAACTTCAAACAACTCTTAAAGTTTGATCCCGGCGACCACCAACCATTACTATAAATTCTCCCCACATCACTTGGTCGACCTTGCAAAACCCACTTAACCCACACTTTAGCCAAAAAGTCATCCCGACCATACCACCAAAACACCAACCGATTATTCAGTAACTTCTCCGGCACCAGAGTCGGCCCGGAGACTCCCCCCACCTTCGGATCTTCATCAAAAATCTTCACCAAATTCTTAGCCCAATTTTTACTCAAAACCACATCGTCATCAATCCATGCCACCAACTCCCCCTTGGCTCGCCGCCACCCCAAATCCCGGGCTCTTGCCAGCGGCCTTTCTTTGACTACCACCAACTCCCAGTCAGAAAAACTCTGAGCCTCTAAACTTTTAACCGTTTTTTTTAAACTCTCCGGCCGCCCCCCCGAACAAATAATTACAGACAACTTGACCATAATCTCCATTTTATACTAAACTGGTTATTAGCATGAAACGACTGCTCGTCTTACTAAGCTTCTTGACTCTAACTTCCCCCGTTTTTGCTTCCGGTTTTCAGCTTAAAAACATTGGTGGTTTAGATACAAAAGGCATGGCTTACACCGAATGGTGGTACTCCACCGAAAACCCTTCCCTGTCTGGTATTACTTCAGTTGGTGACTCAGTCTCTGTCACTATCGACGGCACTGCTAGCTCTGCAACTGTAGATGCTTCCGGAAACTGGAGTTACAACCCTACTACTCTCACCGCCGGCGACCACACTGTTTCTATTACCGGCGGCGCTGGCTCCACTTCATTTACTCTTCATGTTGGCTCAAGTATTCCCAGCAATGTCTCTGCACCCACCGACTCTGACATGCCCGTAGCTGGAATCATTGACAACACCATCGGACTCTGGCTCATTGGTGGCTTGCTTCTAGTCACTGGCATCTTCGTCATTCCCAACAAAATCAACTCTTAAACCAACTCCTCAAACATCTCCTCATAATTTTTAGCTATCCTCTCCCAACCAAACCTCTCCAACCACCTCTCTCTTTCCCGCCTCTGTGTAACAAAGGTCCGACCTTTGTTACAAGCCTGCTCCAATTTTTTTGAGTACTCCTCACCCCAAACATCTTTCACATAAATTCCAAACTCTCCCAACAACTCCCGACGAAGCTCATCATCAGTCACTACCATTGGTAATCCACTTGCCAAGGCTTCCAAATTCACAATCCCAAACTCCTCTGTACTCTCTGATACCATCGTAAATACGTCACACGCTCTATACACCTGATCCAAATCTTTGTACTCCACTTTCATTCTCAAAAACCTCTTACCTAATAATCGTTTCCCCAACTTCTCCATCTCATCACTCCCACCAACCAGCAACAAACTAGCTTCCTTAACTTTGACCATCGCTTTTATCGTCGCCTCCACTCGCTTATACCTATCCGGCCCAGCCACACACAAAACTACTGCCTTAGTCTCGCGACGAAGCTTTTCCAGAGATTCACTTTTCAACCTCTTTCCCTCCGGACTAAATCTTTTCAAATCCACTCCATGAGGAGCAATCTCAATCTTTACTCCCTTACTATATTTTCTAGCCCACTTAGCGTTTCGCTTGGTTGAAGCCACAAACACATCCGGTCGCATCAATAAGTTCCAGCGATCACACCAACCCAAACCAGCCAATCCCGGAATTACCAACTTTATCCCCGTTAACCAACTATACAATCGGCAAAGCAAACTCTGCCAACCCCCATTCACCGGAATTAAAAAATCTACCTCACCAACTTTTTTCAACGCTTTCACCGTAAACCAAAAAATCTTCAAGTGATAATAATCCAGCATCAACATTCTCCAACTATTCCCTTTAGTCATCTTTTCCCAATCTACTTTCATTCCCAAACTCTCTGCACTTATCACCTGAACTTCATGTCTCTTTTTCCATTCTTGCTCCAACTCCCTCACCACCGTTTCCACTCCTCGGCTAATCTGTCCGCTAGTAAAACTTAAAACCGCTATCTTCATATCCTATAGTTAGTCAAGGTTCGTAACCTTGAGTAAATAACTGCCTTTGAATATATAAATACCATACTAACACACACCAGCGGATGCCAGAACCAAGCAATATCTGGCTTAGATATATATCCAAAAAAAGACTCCAGTATCGGCCCAATAAAAGTTATAGAGTAAATACAATATCCAATTACTTTAATCACATCCTTAAAATCTCGCACCCAAACAAAACGCCGAATCTTCCTTTGCTCCAAGTAAAGCTTGGTCATGTACTTATAACGCTTCCTTAGTGACTTTAAAAAGCTCTCACCAGTGTCGTGAACAATCGTATTTTTCACCACTCCAAACTTATCTTCTCCCATACTAACCAAGTCCCAAAACACATCTATATGCGAAAAATTCTTCTCACTTACCTTCGCTTTCATTAGCTTCTCCCGCCACACCAAAACTCCGTTATCTCCCAAAGTTGGCATGCTATCTTTACTAAACTTCACTCTCCACCAACTTCCTTTATCCTCCACTCTGCCCGCCAACCTCCATTTCTCACTCCCCCAACTTTGACGGTCAGCTCGACCCATAAACTTGGCCACCGGATCGTTAGCTCCCATCAAGGCATAGTAGCGATTCAAGCTAGTGTCGGTTTTTCTCACTTCATACCGCCAGGGATAAACTGCCACTAACTTAGGCTCACTTTCAAGCACCTTAACCATCTTTGATAGCCAATCTTTAGTTGGCAGTACATTATCACTAGCTATCAATAAAATCAGCTCGCCCTTTGCCTGCCTTAAACCAGTTGCTTTAGCAGATTCGGGATTACCAGTCTTCTCGCTCACCACTTTACAACCATACTTCTTCAACACTTCCACCGTCCCATCATCAGATCCACCATCGGCCACTATTATCTCTACCTCACCCACATAATCTTGCTCCCTCACAATCTTCAAACAGGCCTCAACCGTTCTAATACTATTAAACGTCGGCATCACCACACTAATAGATCTCATATCTACATAGTATACTATTCCCAATGATCTTCAAATCCACCCTTATCATCTTTGCTACCAACACTATTGCTCACTTTTTAAACTACCTCTACCATTTTATTGCCGGTAGATTTTTATCCCCCGACCAATTTGGCTTGCTGGAAAGCTTTGTAGCTTTAAATTATCTCCTAGCCGTCGTCATCTCCGCTTTCTCTCTCTCAATCATCCACCAACTAAGCCTCACCAAAAAATCTCATCAACCAACTCTCATCAACCAACTCCAAACCTTCAGCCTCAAGCTCACTTTGGTTGTTTGGTCAATCACTCTCCTGTTTTTCCCTCTCTTAAAACGCTTGCTTCACTTTAATAACCCCTACCTCCTCTTCCTCTTCTCTCTCCAAATCCTCTTTAGTTTTACTCCCACCCTCTACCTCTCGTTTCTCCAAGCCAAACTAAAATTTACCAAATATAGCCTAGTTAACCTCCTCTCACCTCTAGTAAAAACTCTTTCAAGTCTCATTCTTTTTTTTCTAGGTTTCAAAGTCTCCGGCGCTCTCACCGGCCTCTTTCTAGCTAGTCTTATCCCTGCCATTTTTAGCTACCAACTGGTCAAACCCCACTTACCCAAGCATCAACAAAAACCTCCTCTTCCTCTCCCCCCATCTTTTTTTAAGTTCGGCCTGACCGCTTTTATTGTCAACCTCTCCCTCACTTCTCTCTACACTTCAGACGTCCTGCTGGTCCGATTTTTTATCTCTCACCAAAGTGGCCTCTACGCCGCTGCTTCCGTCCTCTCTAAGATCATCTTCTTTGTCTCCGCCTCGGTTCTCACCGTCACCTTCCCCGTCTTCACTCTTCAGACTAACAATCTAAACAAGCTTAAAACCAGCTTTAAAAATGCCTTTTTCTTAATCTCCATTATTGCCTTTCTCGGAGTCATCGTCTACCAAACCTATCCTCATCTAGTCATCAAATTATTCTCCAGCTCCGAATACACCCTAGCCACCACCCTCCTTCCCGGCTTCTCTCTCTTTATTTTTTTCTTCACTCTCTTTAATTTATCTACTCAGCTTCTCCTTATCTTAAATAAACGCTTGGCCATTCTAACCACTCTCATCCCCGCTATCTTTCAAGTCATCCTCATTTTTCTCTTTCACCAAAACCTATTCCAAGTCATCACTAACTCCATTATTACTACTCTTTTTGGTCTCACCCTCTCCTTGATTTTTATTCTCAAGTTGTTATATATTTAATCAATACCCACCTTCACTCAAGAACCATACCAAGCTCCCTCTACTTTAGAAAAAGTTCTAAAGCCCAGTCTTCTCGTTCCTCTTTTTCTTGGCACTTTGGTCCTCTATCTTATCTACTTCTTTACCCCTTCAAGCATTACTGCCCTAATCCCCAATCCTTTCTCAAAAAAATCTACCATCACTGTTTTAGGCACCGGCACTGTCAAAGCCACTCCTGATACCGCCCAGTTTGCCATCACCGTGGCCGCCACCGGCAATGACTCTAATCAATCTTTAAGCAACGCCAAAACCAAGGTTAACTCTCTAATCGATTCTCTCAAAAATAAAGGCTTAACCGATTCAGACTTTCAAGTAGCCGCCTACAATGCCACTTCTACTCCTACAACTGATAAACTCATCTACGCAGCCGGCACTACTATCTTAGTCACTTCCCCCGATCTCAATCTAGCTGAAGACTTGATCAACACCTCTCTTTCCGCCGGAGCTAGACTCAGTATCCCTCTTACCTACACCGTCAATTCCGTCGATAAAGTATCTTACGAGAAAAAAGCCCGAGACGAGGCTGTCAAAAACGCCAACCAAAAAGCCCAAAACATTGCCACCGCCTACCACAAACAACTAGGTAAAATGATCGCTTACACCGAAAACCCCTCCACCCAAGGTAGTCTTTCCGACTCTTCCTCATCTTCCTCCCGCCCCGGCGAAATCGAAATTTCTCAAACAATTCAAGTAAGTTTTTACACTAAGTAACTAATTCCTACTTATCTCATCTTTTAATAAACTTAAAAGCTCCGGCCGAATTTGTTGAATGGTTTTATTCAGCACACTCACTGGTAATAATGGATTCAAGTCTTGGTTTAATACTTTATCGGTCACTCGCCTCTCCAGAAACTCAACCACTTTATCCAGGTACTTCACATAGCTCATCTTGGTAGAATTCTCAACTACAGCTTGATTCACTGGTAATCCATTCAAGAAAAAATACCATAGATCATAAAAATCTCTACCGGCTATTTTATTAGTTTTTTCAAATCTAGCTAAACTAGCCACCAACTTATTAGCCACCATAGTCCCTAATGTATGACCGGAACAGTACATATTAATTTCTTTCAAATGAATTTTCTCATAAGTATTTTTTATACTCGGTTTGTCGTTAATCTCTAATTTAATCGTATTCCTCTCACCAGCCTTTGCTTCATACCTTAAAAAAAACTGCAAGTATTTTTTACTCTCATCTTTAATTTGAAAACCCAATTTATCAAATATCCGGTAGCAAGCCTGCCTCACCTGTTTCTTTTTACTTTTATCAGGCAGGTCAAAATCAAGATCAACAGAAAACCGATCCAACACTCCCCTCAAAGCCGCGTAGGTCCCTCCCTTAAACTGCAAACATAAACGCAAATCCTTATTGCAAAGTATCTCTCTTAGTAATCTCAACATCACCAATTTATGTTGAGCATCTTTTGGTTGTGGCAAAATCATAAATAACCTACCTCTCTCTGCATGGTTTTCAATTTATCTTTTCTGATAACTAATTGGTTATCCACATAGTAATTAGGGTTAGCCCTCAACAAATCTGCCAAAGCCCGCTCCCCACTCGCCACACTAAAAGTCTTACCATCATTAATCCCCGCCCGGTTCATTAAAAATCTTGGATTTAAATACCTACACAAAAAACTATTCCCACCTAGCTCAAACTCTTTGGCTTTCTGACCGAATAAAGTTATTTTATTCACCTGTTGCTGGATTATTCCCTCTTTAACTAAAATCGTCTCACCACTAATGTAGCTATGAGGCCCACTGACTGCACAACCCAACTCAAGCAGATCAAGCTTATTTAGGGGCAAGACGCTATACATGCCTCGCTGAACCGGATAAAGAATCTTTCGTTTTATATATCTTTGAATCGTCATCCACAAACTATTCTCATTCTCAATCTCCCACAACACTCCCAAATCCCCTGTTCTAAAGATTTTCTTCTCCTGCTCCAACAAAATCTTTTGATAGTTTGTATTTCTCTTATTATACATATAAGTATATGATACGAAATACTTATCAAAATGTCAACCCACAACCTTCAACCCTATAGTCAGTCAAGGTTCGTAACCTTGAGTTCTTCCCCCTGACAGGGACTGTCCCTGTCAACCTACAAGGATCATCCTTGTAGGCTACAATCTAAAAATCCCAAGCTGACGGATCTATTGCACGCTCAACAAAGTTTCCATTTCCATCAGGAACCAATATAGGTAGAAATTGATTATCTAGCTTTTTCACTGAATCCAAAGTTAATACTTGAATATCATTGGGAGTATCTGCAGTTCTAAAAGCCTGTAAAAATTCATTAACAGTCTCATCGTAATAACCCCTCATTAGCTCAGGACTTAATCCTACTCTCTCCAATGCCCTCATGTCATCAGTCATTGCTCCAATTTCTTCTAGGGCATCCGCCATTACTCTACCGCTATCAAAATTAGTAGCCTGTGCACCAAACTCTAAAATATTATCTGTAACTCCACTCATCCCTCTTAGCAAATGATTTGTTTCATGATGAACTGTAGCCACTAAATCACTCGGAGCAAATAACTGACCATAATCCAATCCAATTGTTGCTTGGTTTAACCTCTGATTAGCACTTCCTGCAATATCCCCACTACTTGACCTCCTCTTTGCCAAGGCATTAGATATTCAACACTACCTCCAACCGCTTCAATTTCTCGAATGCGTGCAGAATTTTCAGCAGACAATGAAATAATTCCCTTAACGTCCTTAGTTACACTAACCACATCTCCAACAGAACCTAAGGCATGTAAAGTTGTCACCCCCGCAGACAATGCACAGTCAAGATAATTATCTTCTCCAATATCTGAACAAACATCCACTGTTCTAGACACATTCACACCCGCTTCAATAGTGGACACCGCTGCATTTCCATACTGAAATAAAGTGGGAATCGTCGCTCCAACAGTTCCAAAATAATATGAAGCGCCCCCAGTTATAAGTCCGGCAGATGCCAATCCTGCATCAACCAAAGACTGCTTACATGACTCTCTATCACTTGTACTAGATATATCTTCACATGCATTAACCGCTTCACGCACACTATAAATAGTATTAGCAGTATTTCCCAACATCATTAACTTTGCAGATCCTAAAGCTACCCCGCCATAAGCCACCCCCCCCAACCACTCCAGCAGTCACTGCCCCTCCAGCCACCGCATGTTGCCAATCCTCAAACCCTTGCTCACTACTCACTGCCGATTCCGGCAAGGGAATCGATCCATTACCCGCCAAACCTGTACCCTGATAACTCACTCCCAAATCTCCAGATATATCCAAACTACCACTCACATTATTATTCCACCAATTACTAACTCCGTCTAAAAATGTATTCGCAGCCAACTGGGTATTTCTCGCCTCTTCCGCTGCTTTTTGTTCCGCCAATAATCTCTGTTGAGCTACCGCCGCGGCTATCTCAGCCTGTGCGGTGGGATTGTTATCTGGACTTTGAGTGGTTGTGTATCTTGAAGTAGGTTTTTGATCTACCGCTTGGTTTTGAGCATAACCGGCCCATCTTTGAGCAGCTGCTTCGGCTACCCGATCCCGATTCTCTTCCTCTATCTGAACTCTATCGTCTTCTGATAAATAACCGGATTGGTTTAGTCTATTGGTTGCTGCTTGAGCTGCCGCCGCGGCCGCTTCGGCTTCGGCTTTTTTTGCCTCCGCCACTACTCCTCCGGTATCTACTGCTTCAGTCTTTGGAGTGGCCTTTGGGGTTGGCGTTGGATTTAACTCATTCTTTATCGAATCTTGAGCTTGTTGATCTAACATTCCCACCAACTCCTCCGAAACCGGACTTGTACTCGTAGTGGTCGAGGTGTTATTGGCTTCTCCATCTTCCGGATTTGCCCTCCTCTCCTCTCGTCTCTCTTTTAGAACTTGAGCAAAATCTTTTTCCACCTCTTCCTTACTCGCTTTTTTACCACTATTAGTTACTTGATCCCTTATCTTTTCTACTGTCTGATCATCAAAACCCGCCTTCTCCGCGATTCTAGCAAACCCCCGATTATCAAAACTTAAATTAGGATCAGTCACGTACTTAACTGTGGGAATCATCAAACCCACTAAGGCCACTAAAACCACTACCGGTAAAAAAGCAAATCCTCCCGATCTTCGACTGGGCAGTTGAGTATTCATTCAATAATCTCCCCTTTAAGTTTACTCGCTTCCTGCTTAAAAAAATCTACCAATTTTTCCTTATCCAAACTCTTCATCAAAATCGGATCATCCAAAAACTCGCCTACTCGACTCAACTGAGTCCCTAGCTGCAAACTATCAACATGCCAGTCAAACTTAATCTTTGCTAACTTTCTCAAATCGTCTATTCGATTATCAAGTTTTTCTAATATAAAAAACAAATCATAGTAATCTCTACCCCTTGGATTTTGACTAATTGTGAATAACTTATCCACTCCAATATCCAATAAACTGTTAACCTTTAATCCGCCTTTACTCAAACCCGCCCCAATTCTTTTAAAGGGAAAATAAGTAAACTCTACTTTAAGAAAATCTTCTTTACCAAACCTCAACAAAAAAATATTCCGATTAAAACTAATCTGCAGATCTATTGTCTTATAGCCAATTTTTTCCTTATTTTGCTTCAGCCAAGCACTAATCATTGAGGGCTCAAATTCATCTTCACAAAAAAAATCCAAATCCTCTGAAAATCTATGTTTTAAGTAATACAAAGACAATGCCGTTCCACCAGTAAAGTAAAACTGATCAGCTAATTTAGAATCTGCTAGTAGTTTTAAAAACTTTTTTTGTCTTTTAACTACCTTTAATTGCTTGACCATAATAAATTTTTTAAAAACCTTCTTTTATATTCATCAATATTTAGCCGATCCCAGTATTTTCTCAAACTTTTCTCTGACAATTTCTGATCATTTAAACCAAAATTAATCATTTGCTCCAATTGAAAAACTTCAAAAGCTTCATGATTTTGCTTCAATCTCTTTGTATCTACCGACCAATTATACATAAGCATATTTTACCATTATAATTGACCCTAATGAAACTCGTCTCCATCATCATCCCTGCTTTCAAGCAGGAAAAGACTATCTTAAAAGATTTAAAGCGCATCGAAAAATCTCTAAAATCTATTAGATACCCTTACGAAATTATCGTGGTTATCGACGGAGCCATCGACCAAACCTATCGTAAAATAAAAAAACTAGCTAACCCTCAACTCAAAGTTTACCTTCTCAAAAAAAACTTAGGCAAAGGCTACGCCGTTCGCTTCGGCATGACCAAAGCTAAAGGCGACTATATTGCTTTTCTAGACGCCGGCATGGAGATAGACCCCAACGCCATCTCCATGTTACTTGAACATCTCGAGTGGTACCACGCCGATATCGTGGTCGGCAGTAAACGCCACCTAGCCTCAAAAGTCTTTTATCCCTGGGACCGAAAGATTCTTTCATGGGGTTACTACCAACTCGTCCGCCTCCTTTTTGGGGTCAAAATTAGAGACACCCAATCCGGCATCAAGGTTTTTAAACGAAAAGTCTTAACCACTATCTTACCCAAACTGGTGGTCAAAAAATACGCCTTCGACATCGAGATCTTAGCCGTAGCCCACCGCTTAGGTTTTAAAAAAATCTACGAAGCCCCCATCAAGCTCAAGTATCACTTTGGCTCAGTCACCGACGCCGCTACCATAAACACTATTTATCACATGCTAATAGACACACTCGCCGTCTGGTACCGATTAAAAATCTTAAAGTTTTATGACTAGTCAAGGAAAGGGTTCCGAACTTCAAAGTAATAGGGTTCCGAACCTCCAGCGGTCTGCAGCGTCAGCGAAAGACGGTTCGGAACCTTCAACGTTTGCCATCATCATCCCCTGTAAATCCCTAAAAGACCTTTGCCCCGAGCTCCTCCCGGCCCTAAAAACCCAATCTCTCCCTCCCGCCAAAATCATTATCATTCCTGACTCCCTTAACCATGTTAACAAAGGAGACTCCTTTGTTAAAGTTTTACCCAAGGCTGGCGACCCCGCCACCAAGCGCGACTATGCTGTTAAACACCTCAAGAAAACAGTAGGAACGGTTCCTACTGTTTTAGCCTTTATCGACTCGGATGCCTACCCGGATAAAAACTGGCTTAAGAATGCTACTAAACACTTGAAACCAAAAAACATCGCCGCCGTCTGCGGGCCGGGCCTCACCCCACCCCAAAACTCCAAACTTCAAAAACTCTCCGGCCTCATTTGGTCCAGCTTTATTGGCGCTGGCCCTTACCGCTTCCGAAACCGCCCTTTAAAACCCCGCTTCGTCGACGACTACCCCACCTTCAACCTCCTCGTCAAAACCAAAGACTTTCAAAAAATCGGTGGCTTTGACACCAAGTACTGGCCCGGTGAAGACACCAAGCTTTGCCTCGATCTCACCCACCAACTCCATAAAAAAATTCTCTATCACCCATCTATCATCGTCTTTCATCATCGCCGTCCCCTTTGGCTCCCTCACCTTCAGCAACTCTCCCGCTACGGCTTTCAACGCGGTCGATTTGTTAAACTTTTCCCCCAAACCTCCCGTCGCTTCTCTTACTTTTTACCCCTGCTATTTCTTCTCTCCCTACCCCTAACTTGGCCTTTCTATCTCGCCACTATCTTACTCACCGGCATCTATCATCAATCCCTTCTCCTGCCCCAAGCCCTACTCTTAACCCACCTCACCTACGCTATCTACTTTCTCAAAGGCCTTCTAACAAACTCTTGACAAATCCTCTCATTTACTATAAATTTAAACCAAATATCTTAATATTTAATATCTTTAGTTTAAATATGTCAAAGAATTTCATTCTTAAACTCTATCAACAGCCTCAAACTGTCTTTAGTTTCACCGACCTTACCCTCCTTTTTCCCCAGAAATCTCCAAAGTCACTTCAAAATAAAATTCACTATGCCACCAAAACTAATAAGCTCCAAAACCTTCGAAGAGGCATCTATGCCAAACCAAATTTTCAACTGTTCGAATTAGCCAATAAAATTTACACCCCGTCATACATTAGCTTCGAAACAGTTTTGCTAAAAGAAGATATAGTTTTCCAAACTTACCAAACTATTTTTCTTGCCTCCTACCTCACCAGAACCGTTTCAGTTGACCAACAATCCTTTTCATTCAAAAAACTAAAAAGCTCTCTCCTTTCTAACCCTCAGGGATTAACCTTAATGCCCGGTTACACTATTGCTACCAAAGAACGAGCCTTTTTGGATGCTGTTTATCTTTACGGTGATTATCATTTTGATAACCTTAGACCCCTAGATTGGAATCTAATCAATCAACTTACTCCTATTTATCAAAACAAGGCTTTTAATAAAAGAGTTAAGAAGTACTATACTCAGTCAAGATAAATACTTTATTTTTCTTACTTAACTACGAAAAACATAATAGAAATATAAAAATCGAAATCTCCAAACGTCCCGCTAAAAACCAATTTAAAGTTAAAATCCACTCAACTAATGCCAGGCTTAGGAGAGCTGGTTGATAAAAAACAACAACACTGGATAAAAAATCATCTGATAGAGGAAACAATTTTCCAACTCAAGCTCTACCAAAAAATTACTTAGTTTCCTTGCCCCCCATATACTCCTCAAGCCTCTTCAACTGCTCGGCCGACTGCCACAGCTTCGGCTTACTCTCCAAGGCTTTTTGGTAATACTCACGCGCTTTATCCAGTTGCCCCATCACCACGTAAGTATTAGCCAAGTTATGCATGGCATCAGCATAGTTAGGATTAATGGCAATCGCCCGCAAAAAATGCATCTCCGATCGCTTTAAATCTCCCATCCGGCCATAGTAATCCCCCAAGTTATTGTTGTTTTGGGGGCTATTGGGCGAAGTCCGCTCGGCCGAAAGCCACAACTTATCCGGTGTCTGCCAATTGGCATTTCGCACCCAAGTTCTACCCATTAATAAAACAGCTACCAGTCCAAACCCCATCATCACTCCTTCTTTTAAACCCTCTTTTTGAGCCAACCAATCAACCACCATTCCCACCAACATCCATACCCCAATCGCCCCCAAGTAAACATACCTCTCGGCCACTACCCAAGACACCCCTAAAGGAGTCAAGGTCGGACTCAAAGCCACTACTAACCACCCCAACCAAAAACTAACTCGTTTCCAAACCCCATTCCCTTTCAACCAACCCCACAACCCCATCCCTATCAACCCCAACACCACCCCAACCCTCATCCAATAACCAACAGCTGAAAAAAACATCTCCGAGTGATACAAGGTTAATTTACTCGGCCAAACCGCCAACTTCAAGTACTCGGCTACAGCCACCGGTACTTGAACTAAGGGGTTCATCTTAGCTCCCCCGCCGGAATAATCTGTTTGTAAATAACCTAAACGAGCATCAACTTGGGTAAAACTTGACCAGATCCACACTCCTGCCAAACTTACAAATGGAATCAAGTCCCAATATTGACCTCGTTTTTTAGCAAAAATCAGCCGGTACATAATTAACATCGCCGGCAACACCATCGCTTTTTCGCTATACTCCAAAGAAAATAAATAACTCAAACTAGACCATACTATAAACTTATGATCATCTTTTGCCTTTATATATAGTACCAAAGCTAAAAGCAACCAAAAACTATACTTAACATACCCGCCCCCAGAAATCCAAGTCACTGACTCGGTCATAAGCGGGTGAACGGCAGTTAACACTCCCGCCATCAATCCTACCCGTTCATTTACCAATCTCTCTCCCAACCACAGCACTAAAACACTCACCCCCGCATGGGCCAATATATTTGAAAACCGAAAAGCCCATTCATTAATCCCAAACAGATTACTAATTACAAAATACTCCAACCGCCCCAAAACCACCAATGGATTCTGCCACACCCAACCCCACCTGGTAATCTCCGGATTATTAACAATCCCAGGCAAATCATCGGCTACAAACTTAGCTCCCCAGGTATTCATGTAGCCAATCACCACCAAACCAACCAACAAAACTATCTGCCATTTATTTTTATTAAACCAACTCATATCTAACTATCCTACAAACTTTAAATAATTATCTTGATCAATCACACTGTAGCTTGCTTGCTTGTAATTTTCTAGCCAATCTTTGGGGGGGGTTTTTTGTTTCATACTCCCCCACTTAAACTCATATCCAAACAACTTCCCCCCTCTCTCTTCCACCAAATCTATCTCTTTTTTGTCATAAGTTCTCCAAAAATAATAATTACCCCTAATTTTTAAGTACTCTCGCAACTTCATTCGTTCAATAAACAAAAAATTCTCCCACAACTGCCCCACATCATCCCGGCTACTCAACTGATTAAAGTTACCAATTACCGCATTCCTCACCCCATTATCATAAAAGTAATACCTAGAGGTTTTCGAAATCTCTTTTCTTAAATTTCTCGAAAACCCCCCCACATTGATCAACACAAAAGATTTTTCTAATAAATCCAAGTATCTCAAAACTGTATTCCTACTCATAGACAATTGACGCCCCAATTCCTGATGAGATACTTCATGTCCAATTTGAAAAGCCACTAGTCTTAGTAGGTCATAAATTTTCCTTGAATTTCTTACACTCTCTAGCTCCAAAATATCTTTATATAAATATGAATCTCTTATCAATTCAAGATACTCTGTTTTTTCCTGAAAAGAGGTGGCCATCATCACTTCTGGATATCCCCCATAAATTAAATAATTTTCTAAATTTTGTTGCACCACTCCCGTTCCCAACTCTTTTCTAAGCTCCATTATAGATACCGGATAAAGTTTTAAAATATTTTGTCTTCCGACTAAAGGCTCTCCTAATTGATTTGATAAGTCAAAAGAAGAAGATCCTGTAGCAATCACTTTCACTCCCGGAATCTGATCCACTACTATCTTTAAACCTTGGCCCACATTGGCAATTTTTTGAGCTTCATCAATAAAAATCAAGTCATAATCACTAAAGAAAGGGATAATTTTTGAAAAATCAGAAGATTCTAATACCTCCCTTAATTTAACATCTTCGCCAGTGCTCCTGTAAACCTTCCCCTTGTAACCCTCTAAAAATTTCTCCACTAAAGTTGTCTTACCTACTCTTCTGGGGCCATAAATCACCAACACTTTATTGGGTACCAATAATTTTAATATCTTATTGCTGTAATACCTGTTAATCATTGCTTTATAGTAACATATTTTCTTATTTGCGTCAATATACTGACGCAAATTAGCTTAATTGCATCATTTTATCCACCACTTTTCACCAGTACTAACTAACCTCACCAAACCATCTTCATCAGTCCGCTTAATCATCGCTCCCAGCTCTCTCAATCTCTCCAGCACTTCCCTAGTTGGGTGCCCAAATCGATTTTTGCCTACCGAAATCACTGCCAACTCCGGCTTCACTGCTAAAAGAAACTCCCCACTTGTACTAGTTTTGGATCCATGATGAGCTACTTTTAACACTTCTACGTCTGTTAGTTTATCAGTTAACCTCAACTCATCCTCTATCTTTGTATCAATATCTCCGGTTAACAAAAACTCAAATTTCCCATAGCTTCCCCTCAACACCGTCGACACTTCATTAATATCTTTAATCTCACACACCTCGGAGGTGATCTCAATCGGATACAGCACCTCTAAACTCACCTCTCCCAACCTCACCCCATCCCCAGCCTTAAATTCGAGGTTCGTAACCTCGAATTTTTCCATCACCCGCTTCAACTCCCTTACCTCAGCAATGTCATTCTCCACTCCACTCATATAAAAATTCTCTACCTCATATCTCTTCAAAACCTCGATCATCCCTGTCATATGATCTGCTTGAGGATGAGTCACTACCACCAACTCTATCTTTCTATCCCAAAAAGGCATACTCTTCCCCAAACAAGACAAAACCGAACTATCCGGACCCCCATCTACCAACATCTGATAACTTCCCCAAGACACTAAAGTTGCATCTCCTTGACCTACATCACAAAAAGATAACTCTAATCTCTTTTTTGGCAACTGAAAAGCCACCAAAACCAACAAAAATAACAGCAACACCAAACTAAAATTAATCTGTTTTAATAAATTTTTCTTCTCAATCTCATCCATAATCCACTCCGTTTTTAATCAAATTTAAAGAGATGGTTTAACAACTACGTTCGTAATTATTAAACTTCACCTGTCATTATTCATGCTAACCCCCAATATTTTTTAACCTTTTAACTCTAAATATTACCGCAAACAAAACAATATAATAACCCACCGCCCACCACCAACTCAACCCCTCCACCACTCCCCCATCTTTCATCGGCCAGGTGATAAAACTTCTCTTGCCAAACCACTCAATCACTCTCACCATCACCATCAAACCTGAATAGCAAATAAACCCCACTATAGAAACCAAAAACTCTAAACCGCCCCCCGTAAACACCAAACTAAACAAAGCCAACACCCCACCCCAAGTCATCAAAACCGGCACCAGCCACAAAATTAAACTATTTACCACCACTGAAAACAAACTCAAGCTATTAAAATATATCATCAATATTGGCCAAACCATAATCTGAGCAGATACTGTCTCAGACATATACTCTCCAATCACAAAAACATGCTTAAAAACCCCATTTAACATAGGAGAAATAAAGATAAGTCCTAAAGTTGCCGCCACTGACAACTGAAACCCAACATCCCAAATCAACACAGGGCTATAAATCAACATTAGCATCACCGTTGCTAGCAACAGGCGTATCGTATCCGCCTTCCTCCCTATTACCTGCCCAAAAAAAGCCAAAGACCCCATAATCGCCGCTCGCACAATCGCCGGCTCCCCTCCAGCCATAATTACATACCCAATTACCGCTAAAATACCCAAGGAAACTGCCATTCTTCTCTTAAAAATTCCCGCAAACATCTTGATTACAAAACTAATAATTATCATCACATTAAACCCTGAAGCCACTACAATATGAAGAGTGCCAGTTTTCTGTAAACTATCATAAAACTCTCGAGGTAATCCTCTTTTTGACCCCAAAACTATTCCGGCTAGCAGACTAGCCTCTGGCTCAGACAAGACCTGATTATACCCACCTTCTATCTTTCTTCGTAAACCCATAATTTTTGAACTCTCAGCTTTAATGACCTTAATACTTGGATACATCAAGCTAAATCGACTGTACCACTTGTTTACCACTTTCCTCTGGAGAGTGCCAGAAATTTGGACATTTTGACCATACTCATAAACAGGATACTGCTTGGCATACACCATCACTCTACCTATATAGAACCGTTGAGAGCTACCCTGTAGTATAGGTTCTGAAGATATTTTACCTTCCACCATTATCCGCTTTCCGACCTTTTCCCGTAAATTACTCTCCGTCTGAAATTGTGAGTTTAATCTAATAAAAAATGAGACAAACCATATCACTAACACCAAAAGTACCCTCATAAGTTATAGGGCCAATTAATACACTGATATCTCATCTTTTATCTCTTCATACACATTAGCTTTTACTATTTTTCGAGTCAGCAGTTCATCAATCGACCCATACGGTCTTCCTTCTACAATCTTCTTGGCCGTGGCCTCACCCACTCCCCAAAGAGTATCTAAGTTAGAGATGCTTGCTGAATTTATATTAATCTTATCAGTCAAGGACGTTCCTTTGCTTTGCAAGGGTGCGTCCTTACTGGATTCACCTTCAAATGGTATATACAGTTTCTGCCCATCCACCACTTTTTGAGCTAAATTCAAGTTCTTGCTCACCCAATTATTGTCCGCTTTATCAGAAAAACCACCAGCCAACACTAAAACATCATTAATCCTTGAGTCAGACTTCAACGAATACACCCCCGGTTTCTCGACCGCTCCACCCACATCCACAAAAACCTCACCCGACCCCCTCGTCTCTTCATCTACCAACATCACTTCTACCCCTGAACTCACACTCTTGTTTGCAATCAACACAGCAGACAACACCCCGACACCCAATAAAAACACCCCCAACAAGCCCACGCTCACCAAATACGGTCTCTTTTTCGCCTTTTCCACCCAATCAACTCCACCACCTTCATTACCCAACAAACCTTCAAGCTCTTCGCTCATATTACTATATTAAGTCCCTCGACCCAATCCAGTCAAGCTCATTTTTTCTTGACAACATGTGTATACACATGTTACCATCTATCTATGTTAACTAAAAGAGCTCAAATTTTATTCGAACCCGAAACTTGGCAAATCCTCCAGCAGGTTGCTACTGCCAAAAACATCTCCACCAGCGAACTTATCAGGCAAACACTTGAAAAAACTCACAAAGCCGGACCTGCTTCCAACAAAGCTCTCCAGGCTCATAAAACTATTCTAAAAACTAGAATCTCTAGCAAAAACATAGATTACAAAGCTTTAATTGAACATGGCCGAAAATACTAAACCTAATTCTGTCGTTGACGCTTCTTTTGTTTTAAATTACCTATTCCCTGACGAAAAAATGCCTGCAGGTGATAATATTTTTAAAAACGCCACCAAAAATAATCACCACTTAATTTCCACCACTCTCCTCCCTTACGAAGTAATTAACGGACTTAAATCAGCCGTTCTACGAAAACGGCACCCCGAAAACAAAGCTAAAATCTTAGCCAAAAACTTTCAAAATCTACCCATAAAACTAGTCGCCCCCAACATATCTTCTTGCTTATCTCTTGCCCTCAAACACCAGCTCTCCGTCTACGACGCCTCTTATCTCCAACTTGCTATAGAAAAAAACTGCCCCCTCCTCACCCTTGACAAAAAGCTAAACCAATTGACCTAAACCTTAACTTATGCTATCCTATAGCATGTTAAAAAAGGTTCCCTTCCCTCAAGTTCACCAACAAATCGAAAACATAGTCAAAAAATACTCGCTGACCCTCAGCGAATCTCAACGCAGTCAAATCGCCCTCCTCTCTGGCCAACTTCAAAACTGGATATCTCCCCTTACCAAAATCATTGCCAAAAATCCCAACCACACTCTTGACAGTCTCTTAAAACTTCCTCAGATCAACCAACTCTGCCAAGATTTGTTTTCCCTTATCCCTCAAGACCAGTGGTTTTATCTAGTTAACCCCAAATCAAACACCAAAAGTCCCTACTCTCCTCTCTTTACTCACTGGCTCAAACACCAACCCCTAACCGAAAAATTTAAACTCTGTCAAGCCACTCTCACCGCTTCAGAGGCCAAAATTACCCGCCTCCTTCACCAAAAACTTGGCCTGATCTGTTCCCGAGACGAGATTGCCCAAAGTTTGTGGGGTCAAAATTGGATGGAAAAATACTCCGACTGGTGCATCGACACTCTCATTCATCACCTTAAAACCAAGCTTAATCAATCTTGGAAGCTCACCACCATTAGAAATCGAGGCTACCTTCTCTCCCCATCTTCTTCGGTTGTTCCTCCCAAAACCCCAACCAATTCCGTTCCCGGCACTCGCCCCACCAAAGTTTATCTAGACTACATGAACAACCCCAACAATATTCGTCAAACCATCAAAGACTTACTTTCCGCCACCGATCAAGCCCACTTGACCTCAAATCTTATCACTTACCTTAAAAAAGACCCCCAACCGTCTATTCTAGCCATCAACTCCTACTCTTATGACAATGTTGACAGTCTCCACTCTTTTACCAAAAATATATTAAAAAACCCTCCCTCAATCTACTTCACCAATTCCGACGATCGCGCCCTTGAACTCCACCGCAATCGAGCCTCCAAACTTAATCTTCATCACCTAGTCACCCTCTATGACGATATCCGCCACTCTCGACTTCAAACCCAATCTCTTTCTATAGTCATCAATGACTTTCGTCTCAACTTTAACATCACCAACAAGCAAAACCAACAAGCCATGAAGCACACTCATCGGATCTTAAAGCCAAAAGGTTATGTCTTGATCTCGGTGGTAATAGATAATCGCTATGAATCAGCTCGGTACGGCACCAACCAACAAAAAGCACCCCTAAACCACCACAAACCCTGGACTTTCAAAGCCCAAGAAAATCTAGAACGACACTGCTTTACCGTTCCCTACTACCAGGAATTATTTAAAAAAGCCGGCTTTAAAGTTGTTAAACAGTTTGACACCAAAGCAGGCAAAGCCTGGCAACCCGCCTTTAGGCGTTTCTTCCTCCAAAAAATCTAATCAACTTCCCCACCACATTTTTTCCTCAAGTCAATATTTACTACAGGGCGTAATTTATTAAGTTTCAATTCAAATAATACTAATAAATATCTGATACTATTTACTTTATAATATGACAAAAGTTGAACAACAAATCTCTCAGATAGAATTTGTAACCAGTATTATAGAGGCGGAAAATTCTCTACTGGAACAAATGCTCAATAGACGCGCAGATGCCATAAATAGATATGCTAAATCACTAACACCAACTTCCTTGCATAGAAAAAGCATAGCAGGAAAGCAAGCAGAAGGTTCACCACGCCCCTGGGGTGATGGTTTAGGTCCTACTTAACAACACACCACCATATAATCAAACAGCTCCCCTAATCTCTCCCTCTCATTCAACGGCACAAACACCTAATCCCCCACACCCTCCCTCACAAAATAAAATTTACCAAAATGTACTACATCTTAGCAAATTTATTTGACAAAATGTATATTTATCCAATCATCCTCACATCTTCTACCTCTCTTTAGGCACAACACCCATAAAAGATCTATTTTCAGTTGTCAAAATTCTTGGTTTAAGTAAGTTATTGTATTGCTAAAAACACGATTTTAGGTTGTAATATCAGGTAAAAAAGGAGAACCTTTATTGGTCTTTCCACCTTAGTGAAAGCTACTCAGCCTTGGAGTCTGATCTGGTTAAATTGATTGAATTATTAGAGGGAAAGGGAAACTACCCGGTAAGGGCCGTCAGTGATTGGAAAGGAGTGAAAGACTCTCCTACCAAAAAGAAGCCCGCCACAAACAAACTAATTAATCACAGAGGCATGAAACCACAACAACAAATATCTTTTCTTCGTTGGTACTTTACCTTTAGTCGGGTTAAAAACAAGCAAGATCTGAGAAAACTATGGGTCTATTGGAAAGCCGTCAATAATTCTGTTTAGCAACACAAAAGGTTACTTAAACTAAAGTTCCGAACCTTCCTCTAAAATCTCTTTACTACAGGACGTAGATTATTAAGTCTCAATTCAAGTTTCTATAGACTATAGCAGTTAAAATTCCCGGTAATATGACCGAAGTTACTCAACCACAATCTAATGAACCGATTGCTGGCTTAACGACCGAAGCTGTAAAGAGAATAAAAGGAGAAGAGCTTGATCCTAACGGCATAGTTGAGTTATTTCAGGAACCAGCATATGCTGGTATTCCTCCTCTAGATGTATGGGCTCAAGTAGGTAATTTGGATCTAGCTCTACTAACAATAGACAATATTCAGCTCATTAGAAATATAGGTAATCAAATCCTAAAAGAATCTCAATCAGACACTAGTTTAGACTCAAATGCTTTAGATGCTTTAACTATAATAGCTGAAAGAGTTTCAAAAATTGGAGATTTTGTACTTGAATCTACATTTCAACCAATAGATGTAATTGGTATGTGTAAGGATATTGATCTTGAAACGCCAGATACAATTCTCGATGAATTTAGAAAGCTTCCGAACATCATACAAGAAGAAGAATTATATATTTGGGCAACAGCTTCAAAAATTCCTCTTTCCAGTATTTCCTTCCCCAATCTAATCTTCTTAATTCAGATCGGAGCTAGAATTAATGGTTTAGAAAACCCAGAACAAGCAATCAAAAAACCTGAATTAGATGGACTTGTTGTTCTTACAGGGGAACTCAATGAACGAATCACAAGTCTGACTATTGAACAAACAGAAACTCCCAACGCCAATCTCACTCCAAATGAGATAGCTACTTTACTAGATGAAGTAAAAACAACAATTTCTGGAAAAAAACTTCACCCTAACCAAGTCGTTAAATTATTCAAAAAAAAAGAAAGTAAGTTTTCTAATCTTCCCGCCATTAATGTTTGGAGTCAATTGGAAAATCTTTCCCCAGAAGATCTTAGTCTAGAAAACGCTCAATATATGAGTGAATTAGGAGTAAGAGCTATGAGTATAATTACTAATAATATCCCTCGATCAGAATTATCTTCACAAGCTAAAGAATTAGTAGAAAAAATAGGAAAAAAAGTAAATAGTATTACCAATGCAATAGTTATAAAAAACAGTGACATGCAAAAAAATCAACCTCACCCCGCCACCTAACCTATTGCTCAACTACCCCCCTCCAACTTCTTCTCCAAATACACCACAATATAATCAAACAACTCAACACATATTTACAGATGACACATTCCACCTATTTTAGGTGGTTTGTATCACCGTATTACCAGCCAAATTACCCCACCACCAAATTCACCAATTTCCCCGGCACAAAAATCTCTTTCACAATCTTTTTATCCCCCACAAACTTCTTGACCGCCTCTACTTCTCTAGCTAACTTCAACACCTTCTCTTTATCCCCGCTCTCCTCTTTACTTATCTCCAGTTGTCCCCTTAATTTACCATTCACCTGGACCACTACAGTCACTTGATCCGACTCAATCAACTTAGCATCATACTTTGGCCACAACTGCTGATGAATTGAACCTTCACCCCCTAGTTTTGCCCAAACTTCTTCGCTCATGTACGGCGCCATTGGGGCCAATAACTTCACCAGTCTCATCCCATCCTCACTACTTAAAACCTCCCCCTTCTCCCGCCACACATTCACACACTCCATCATTGAAGCTATAGCTGTGTTATAACTAAATCTCTCCATATCCTCGCCCACTTTTTTAATGGTTTGCTCTAATTTTTTTAGTAACTTCTCACTGGTTTTAACCCCCATTTTTCCCTCAAACAAGAGCCACAATCTGTTCAAAAACTTGCTTATTCCCACCATCCCCGTATCTCGAAAATCCCCACCTTGTTTATAAGGCCCAATAAACATCAAGTACATCCGCAAAGCATCGGCCCCATACCTACTCAAGTACTCATCCGGATTGACAATATTACCTTTACTCTTACTCATCTTAGTACCGTCTTTAATAATCAAACCATGACCAAACAAAAATGGGAACGGCTCTTCAAAATCAATCATCCCCCAATCTTTTAACGCCATAGTTACAAACCGTGCATACATCAAGTGTAAAACCGCATGTTCGGCTCCGCCAATATAGGCATCCACCGGTAGCCACTTCTTGACGATTTCATCGTCAAACGGCCATTTCTCCATCACACTCCCGGAGTGTGAACTTCTTTCACTCCGGGAGTGTAAAATACTCGGATACCTTAAAAAATACCAACTGCTGTCCAAAAAAGTGTCAGATACATCCGTCTCCCTCTTAGCTTTACCACCACACTTAGGACAGTCAGTATATAACCAGCTCTCGTCCGCCTTCTCCAAAGGTGACTTGCCATCCCCGGTCGGCTTGTAATCTTGTACCTCCGGCAACCTCACCGGCAAGTTCTCCAACTTCTCGGGCACAAAACCACACTTCTCACACTCGATCATCGGAATCGGTGGCCCCCAGTAACGCTGACGCGAAATACACCAATCCCGCAATCGGTAGCTCACCACCCGTTTCCCCCAACCTTTTTCCTCAAAATAATCCATTATCTTTTCTGTTGCCTTGTGAATATCCATTCCATCCAAAAACTCAGAGTTTATCATCGTCCCCTCATCCTCTTGGACCTGCTCCACCTTAGTTATCTCACTCTTATCACCATCACTAGCCACTACCACCCTAATCACCTCTAAATTAAACTCTTTTGCAAACTCAAAGTCCCGCTCATCGTGCCCCGGTACTCCGACTACCGCCCCGGTTCCCACATGGCCCAAAACAAAATCTGTCACAAAAATCGGCATCTCTCGACCAGTTAAATCATTAATCGCCACCAATCCGGTATCCACTCCCGTCTTCTTTTTCCCTTCGGCAATCCTATCTATCTCACTCTTCTTTAATGCCTTCTTCACATACTCTTCCACCGCTTTTTTATCTTTCACTTTAATTTCACCAGCAATCATCTTCTTGACCAACTCATGCTCGGGTCCCACCACCACAAACGTCGCCCCAAAATTCGTATCCGGCCTAGTCGTAAAACATTTCACACACACTGGTTCCGAACCAGTGTGTAAACCTTTAATTTGGTATGATATATCAACCCCTGTCTTCCTCCCAATCCAGTTCTTCTGGGCAATCTTGATCTTCTCTGGCCAATCAATCTTGTCAATGTTATCCAGTAATCTCTGAGCGTACTCGGTAATCTTAAAAAACCACTGAAACGTTTCCTTTTTGGTCGTCTCGGTCTTGCACCGCTCACACTGCCCTGCTTCCACTTGCTCATCGGACAGCACTGTCATACATGACGGACACCAATTCACCAAGGATTTTTTTCGATAAGCCAACCCCTTCTCAAACATCTTCACAAACAACCACTGGGTCCACTTGTAATACTCCGGATCGTAAGTTTCCAGTCGATTATCCCAAGAAAACCGATTACCAATTTTTAACAACTGCTCGTAAAAATGTTTCTGGCTAATCTTGGCCTGTTCCGCCGGGTGCTTACCAATCTTAATGGCATAGTTCTCGCTGTGTATCCCAAAGCCATCCAAACCAATCGGCTCAAACACATCGTACCCTTGCATCGCCTTAAACCGCCCATAAAAATCCGCCCCGGTAAAGGCATACATGTTACCTACATGAAGTCCCTCAGCACTAGGATAGGGAAACATCATTAGGTTATAAAAAGGCTTCTTAGCTTTATCTAAATCCACCTTATACGTCCCCTGTTCTCGCCAGGTTTTATTCCACTTCTCCTCAATTTTTTTATGATCAAAACTCATACCTGTTAGTATACCAAACAAAACTATATCCCCACAAACACAAAAAAACTTGACTTTTTCTACATTCAATGTAATAATAGTCTATACTAAATGAACATTCGACACCTAGATAACTCCATCAGTTCTCACTTTGACACCTATCGTCAAGCTATAATTTTACTCGGAGCTCGTCAAGTTGGTAAAACCACTTTACTAAAAAAACTCTTTCCCAAAGCTCACTATCTTCTCCTTGACAACCAACACACCAAGCAAGTTCTAGAAAGTTATGATATCAATACCTACCGTCAAATATTGGGCCAACACAAAGTTGTCATTCTAGATGAACTTCACCTACTTACCAATCCCGGTAGAGCTGTCAAAATCATCTACGACCAACTCCCCTCTATTAAGCTTGTTGTCACTGGCTCATCCTCTTTTCACATCAAAAATAAAACTTCTGAAAGTATGGCCGGCCGAAAAATAGACTACCACCTATACCCGCTTACTTTTTCAGAATACTTAGTTCAAACCAAAGTTGAATCATCTTTAAATACCCGTCTCCTTGACCATCTGATTCAGAATTCCCCACCTTCCATTCACAGCTACTCTCCATCAGAAATTGCCAGCAACGCCATGGTATTCGGTCTCTACCCGGAGATAATTAATCTTCCTCAAAACACTACCTACCTTTCCAACTTAGCCGACTCTGCCATCTTCAAAGACATTCTTGAATTAAATTTAATCGATAATCAAACCAAAGCCAAACAACTCCTAAAACTTCTAGCTCACCAAATTGGCAATCTCATTAATTATTCAGAATTAAGCAATAAACTTGGGCTTGACCAACGTACTGTTAAAAAATATATCGAAATTTTTGAGCAAAGTTTCATTGTTTACAGACTATATCCCTACTCCACTAGAACTCGTAATGAACTTACCAAAACTCCAAAAATCTACTTCTGGGATCTTGGTCTAAGAAATGCAATTATCAACAACTTTGAACCCATAACCCTCAGGCCAGACGCCGGCGCTCTCTTTGAAAACTTTATTATCACCGAAATTCACAAACTTAATATCTATACCAGCGCCAACTATAAACTTCACTATTGGCGCACCAAGGCCGGAGCCGAAATAGATTTGGTATTAACGAAAAATAACAACCTTTATGCTTGTGAAATAAAACTAACTAATGGTCGCCTCACCCCCGCTTTCAAATCTCGCTATCCTGACGCCAAAACCAAACTCATCAATCTCAATAACTTTTATCCTTAAACTATATCCCCACAAACACGCTAGCCACATTATCCTTAATCATCACCAGCCCCTTTTTCAACTTAAACACCTTTCTTCTTTTTGAACCAATATAGACCGTCACCTCATGAGTAACCGGAGTAATAAAGTTGGCATGATCTTCCAAAACATCAAACTCTCCGGTCGGATTGATACTACTAATCCCCTCACACTTACCCTCATACTCCACTCCCTCTCTGCTAATCACTCTCACTTGCAAACCTTTACTTAACATTTTTTAAACTCCCAATATTCAATAACTTTTCTTCATTCACCTCATCCATTTTACCTTCTAAAATCGACTTAACATCTTTAATTGTGTCTTCAAGCCTCACATACTCCCCTTTCCTCCCAGTCTGATCCTCGGCCACCTTAAAAGGTTGAGTCATGTAATTAGTCAGCCTTATTGCCCGCCGATAAAACAATCTATTCTCACCAGACAACTCCGACTCACCCACCAAAGCCACCATCCTCTCCAAAGACTCAGATTTTTTTAACAACTCTTGAGCCTTCAATAAAGCCTGATAATGATCTTCACCCACCCACTCTTTCTTTAAAATTTCTGAAGATGAACTTAAGATATCCACTGCCGGCAACCGCCCTTGTTGATACACCTCTCGACTCAGTAACACCCTTGAATCCAAGTAGGGCATGGCCGCCTGGACCCCTTGATCTAAAATATCATCCGCCGGCACATAAACCGCTTCAATCCCACTCACCGTCGCTTTCTCACTCGATACTAGCCTCTCATGAAAGGCCGCCATCTCACTCGATAAAGTTGCCTGATAACCATCCTCGGAAGGCATTGTCTTGGTTAACACTCCCAACTCATTTCCCGCCTGAGCGAACCGAAACACGTTATCAATAAAAAACAGCACATCTTTCTCTTCTTCGTCTCTAAAGTACTCCATTTGAGTCAATCCAGCAAATGCGGTCAAAAACCTAATGGCCGCATTATCACCCATCGGCCCAGCTACTAAAGAAACATCCTTTAAAACTCCCCGATCTTTCAACTCCTCATAAAGCTCTTGCCCCTCCCTCACCCTCTCACCCACCCCAGCAAACACGGCTACACCTTGAGAAGGTCCGTTCTTGAAGCGAAGCTTTGAGGCCGGACCTTGTTGGATAGCGTTTTCTTTTCGCATCGTCACAATGTTATGCATTAATTCGTAAAGCAACATCGTCTTACCCACTCCGGCTCCCCCAAACAAACCCATCTTTCCCCCTTTTACCAATGGTGCAAAAAAATCAATTACCTTAATCCCCGTCTCCCAAATCTGTCTCTCACCAATCCTCTCCGTATATCCAGGAGCTTGTTTGTAAATCAACCTTTTTGACCGAGTTTTAAACGCTTTGCCTCCGTCAGCCGGTTTACCAAACACATCCATCACTCTTCCCAAGACTTCTTTCCCCACTGGTATCTTTAACCCCTCACCGGTTCTCTTTACCTTAAACCCTTGATGTAAATAATGCTGGCCTCCCAAGATCAAAGTATAAAACCGCCCTACTGTGCTCGATCCATACACCTGCAACACCACCCCAAAACCTTCCTTTGCCACCAAGACTTCATGGATCTCTGGTGGATCACTCTTAAACTCCACTTCCGCTACCCTTCCGGTAACTCCAATAATTTTCCCGATCATGAAAACCTCCTCAAAGCCGCTGTTCGGCTTAATTGTTTTTTATTTATCTCCCGGCTCCTCAAACTCTTGCTTAATAAATCAAACCGTCTATCTATCTGTTCGATATTATCCAAAGCCTTGTCTAAGTGAATGATTCTAGAAGCAAATTTAGCCAAGTGAGACTCCCACAACACCTGTTCAAACATTGAGTACAATATCTCCTCTTTAAAGACTCTAACTACTTCATTTAAGCTTGGTTCATACAAATATTTTACGGTCGGTTGATCTTTTTTCAACTCCCCTAACTTACCAATTAAATCGGTCTCCACCGCTTCCTGTTCCACCAAACTCAAAAACTTTCCATGAAAAACTACCACTTTTTCGTACCGTAATAGATACTCCATCAAATCTTTCAGCATTTTTTCCTCCACCCTATCATCAATAATTTCAAAGTACTTATATTCATTACTTGGCCACACCCGATCCACCCACTCTCGCCCCACTCGCCCCAACACCACCACTTGAGCCTTGTTCTTTTCCACAAACTGTCTAAACTCTCCCAAAGTCTTGTTTACAATCTCCCCAAAAAAACCGGCATTAGCCGAAATTAAAACCACCACCATCTTGCCATTATGAGCCATCGATAACTTTACTTCTTTATCTTTTTCCGCTCGAACTTCTGAAAACACCTCAGATAAACCTTGCAAAAAGACTCTCCCCTTAACCACTCCATCCCTCACTTCCTTCATCTTCAAGGCCGCCAACTCCTCATAGACTTCCACCATTTCAGCTAAATCCATCAAACTATCTTGCTCTAACTTAATTTTTTGCTTACTCAACATTTTTTATCAACCTCTTCACTAATTTCTTCTTAATTGTAGATAAATCACTACACCCATCCACTAATTTCTCCACCTTATCAATAAAATCATCATCAATCTTGATCTCCTTTTTAGCCGACCATTTTCCTATCAAAATCATCACCCCCAGATAACTAATTACCTTTGAGTCCAAATTCAACCACTGCTCGTTTCTCAAAAACCTCCACAAACTCTCACCCCTTGATAAAATTCTCTTAAAACTCTCAGACAACTCCGCCCCAAACTTGGTATATCTCTGGGTCTTCTCATACTGAGTAATTAAACTCAATAACTCCCGAGATAACTCCCGTCTTAGTGGTGTTTGAGCCTGGCGCCCCACCCTGGTCACCGATAAAAATGGGTTTATGGCCGGCCGAACCCCTTTAACATACAACTCATTATCAAAATAAACATGACCGTCGGTCATACTCATCAAGTTAGTCGGAATATAACCAGTCAAGTCTCCAGCCTTGGTGTGACAAATGGGTAAACAAGAAATACTTCCCTCTTTTTTAGAAAAATTTCCGGCCCTTTCAAGAAGGCTGGAGTGAACATAAAAAATATCACCAGGGTAAGATTCTCGCCCCGGAAAACTCTGGCCAAGCAAAGCTAGCTCCCGATAAAATTGAGCGTGGGTAGATAAATCGTCCATCACCAAAATAACCCTCTTTCCTCTAGACAT
This sequence comes from uncultured bacterium, assembly GCA_963980215.1. Classification (GTDB taxonomy): domain Bacteria; phylum Patescibacteriota; class Microgenomatia; order UBA1400; family CG1-02-47-37; genus CAXBYZ01. Next base: position 60,925 of record CAXBYZ010000002.1, read on the forward strand.
AAAGTACTCAGAAATGGTCATTGCCGCATACGGAGCTTCAAAAATCTCTCCCAAACTATCAGCTGAGCTTGCCGCCACTACCACACATTTTTTTAAGATTTTAGCTTTCTTTAATCGACTCACCACCGCCATAATTTCCGACTTTCGTTTGCCAATACAAGCATACACCCCGATCGCCCCCCGACTCACTTGAAACTCTAAAATCTTTAACGCCAAGTCACTCTTACCAGTGGTTCTGTCTCCCACCAACAGCTCCCGCTGGCCCTCACCCATCGGCACCATCAAATCAACCACTGGCACTCCGGTTTCCAAAGCCTGGCTAATTCTCTCCCTCACTTCAATCCCTGCCGGCTGTACTTTTGTTTCATGACCCTTCATCAAATGAGCTTCATTTTTTGTTCCCACAATCTTCTCTCCCAATGCATTATAAACTTTTCCTAGTAATTGCTCGTGAGTTCTAAGCTTAAACCTAGATCCTGTTCCGGCTACTTTCGTTCCCACCTTGATTGACTCTCGCGAAAAGACCACTGCTTCCGCCCCAGTTTCCTCAATTTCTCTTACCTGACCCCACTGTCCGGACCTAAACTTTAGCACCTCCCCTACCACCACTTTTTTTAATCCATTCACCATCACCAACGACTGATTTACCTTAATTACCTCCCCCAAATATCTTTGTTTTGACTCTGTCATAATATTATTTAATATATCAATATATAAATTACTAGATCGTTAATATAAAGTAAGCTGCCAGCAAACCTACCCCCATCACTACAGCAGTTAAGATTAAATTTAGTCCCATACTAAACTGAATCTTGCCCATAGCCCTAGGATTTCTCCCTACCGACTCGACTCCACTCTTGACCACTTTTCCAAAAAATCCAACTCCCACCGCTACTCCAACCGCTGTCACCAAGGCCGCCAATGCATGTCTAAAACCCACTCGAGCTGGACCAGCAATAATCCGTATTTGATTTCTAACTCTATCCACCATGGTTCTGGCCTCAAGCACTACCGGTCGAATATTTAACTCCACTAACACCTTACTGATCTCTTTTAGGTCTTGAGAATCATAATCTTCCAGAGAAATGCCCAACATCTGACCAGATCTAGCCGCCTTCTGGCCCACCCCTGGAACTTCAGAACTAGTAATGTAGTCGCCTTTCTTGATCTCTCCTCCTTGATTAGTCACCTGAACATAGACTCTCCCTGAAGTAATAATTGGTCTAGTGTTTAACTCAGTCGTGTTAATTAAAGCTACCGCCGGTGAATCATCAATCACTCCATACATATCCTGAGAATAGCTTTGCTCACACAAAACCTTGCCAAACTGAGTATCGCAAATTATCAAGCCATCAGCCACTTCCACTAAAGCCTCATTTAACTGAACCTCAACCGCAACCCCCGGCGCCATCGCCTGTGCCGAACGCACAGAAAAAAGGTCCGTTTTTGAAGGTACTCCTTTAAGGCCGAACCTTAATGGAATTAACAAACAAATAAAAGTGAGTAAGGCAGTCAGTACTTTCATGCTTAACCAGTATGACTAATAACCTCAAACTATGTCAAGGTACCAATACTTAGACAAACTTGGACATACATACCCAATTTTACTCTTGACAAAGCCCCTCAAGCTGTGAGCATAATATATTACTTATTATATATAGTCAGTTAACATGTCTCTGCCCAACGACTTCAAACTCTCCATCCAAGATGCCGCTGACCGCTTGGGTGTCTCCACCAAAACTCTTAGACGCTGGGAAACCAAAGGTTTAATTACCCCTCACCGCACTGTTGGCAATCAACGCCGCTACTCCCTCACCCAAATAGATACCTTTCAACAACAATCCACTTCCCAAGCAACTACTCCAAACTTGAAGGTAAGTTCTACCGGGTCCCTTAAACCAGTTCTAGCTGCTTTATTCTTAATTACCCTTCCCTTAGCCTCTCTATTTTTCAAACCCAAATTCATCTCTCCGATTTCTCAATCAAAAACCAACATTCTTGGTCAATTTAACACTTCTCCTCTTTCTCCCACCCAAAGTCACGTTTTAGGCAACCAAGCCATCAAATCAGACTATGTATTTAACGTCAATGTCCCAGCCAGTTTTAATGATTTAGTCTCTCTCTACTCAGCTTCTGTCTCCGGCAATCTTACCGTCCAAGGTCAAATCGTCAACCCCAATCTTCTTACCGGTTTAATAGCCGGCGAAGGTTTAGAAGTCACCGCCGGCCAATCCCCGATTATCTCAAATCTCGACCCCGGCTCCGGTCAATTTATTTTTTCAACTATTAAACTTGGTGATAACTCCGTCACTGCCGGCAGTAATACCGATACTTTTGAATTCACGGCCGGAGGCACTACTTCCCTCTCTTTAGACACCACCAACAAAAAGCTAACCATCACCGGAGCTACCCCAAACTACACCGAGTCCGGCTGGACCAATGCCTCCGGCAAAGTCACTCTCTCTACTATCACAGACAATATCGGTATTGGTACCTCTAACCCAGCCTACAAACTTGAAGTCACCGGCACCGGTTACTTTTCCGATACCTTAACCGCCAACAACGGCCTCATCGTTACTGGAGCTGCCAACATCTCCAACTCCACCACTATCACCGGTGCTCTTCAAGTAAACAACTCCACTGCCAGTAACACCGACTTTAATATCAACGGCTCTGGTGATCTCACCATCTCCGACTCCGGCACTCCATTTATTACCTTTAGTGATAACGGCAACATCACCCTAGCCAACGACGCTCTCCTAGATTTATCCAATGTCACTCACGACGACTCCGCCGCCCAAGGCTTTATCCTCCCTCAAGCCGACTCCCTTGCCTCTCCATCTTCCGGTGAAGGTTACTTGGCTTGGGACTCAGACGACGACTCTCTAAAAGTCTTTAACGGCTCGGTCTGGGCCGACGTCGCAGGTTCAGGTTCCAGTAAATGGACTGATGGCGGCACCACTACTTATCTCACTGCCAACGACAACATCGGCATCGGCACCACCAATGCTACCCAAAAACTTCAAGTGGCCGGCACCATTCAAGCCACCGGCTTCAAACTCACTACTGGCGCTACTACTAACTATGTTCTAACTTCTGATGCCGATGGCGTTGGTACTTGGCAAGTTGCTTCCGGTGGTTCCGGCACTATCGACGGTTCCGGCACTTCAAACTATCTTTCCAAGTGGTCAGACTCAGACACCCTCACTTCTTCTCTTCTCTTTGACACTGGTACTAATATTGGTTTAGGTACCACCAACCCCACTACCCAACTCTACCTCACTGGAGATCTCACTATTGCCGGTGGAGACTTAATCATTGGGGCTACTAATATTTTTTCAGGTGGTGACACCACTAGTCTAAATAACCTTGACGGCATCGATGCCACCACCGAATCTACCTTTGAATCTGCTCTAGATATTGCCGGAGACATCACCGGCACCGGCCTATCTTCCGTCACCATAAACGCCAACACCATAGACGACTCCGAACTTGTCAACGCTCTTACCTACACAGGATCCTTAACTCTCTCTAACGCTCTCACCCTATCTACCGTCTCCGCAGACACAGACAACACTGTTCTAATTTTAAACTCCTCCGGGGCCGTCACCAGTGACGAAATCGATCCTCGTGCATGGGGATCAACTTTACTAGACGACACAGATATCGACTCTACAGTTCAAAGCTATAACGCCAACACTTCCCTCATCGGCCAAACCATAGAAACCGGAGAGATCACCAACGATACTATTTTAGAAATCGACTTTAACTCCACCAACGCTCCCACAGATAACTACGTTCTGTCCTACGACTCAGCTTCCGGTGGCTTTACTTGGGCAGAAGACGCTGGCGGCGGCGGAGGCTCAAGTTTATTCACCGATGGCGGTACCACTACTTACCTTACTTCCCTCACCGACGATCTTGGTATTGGCGGTACCGGCCCCGAAGCCTCACTCTTTTTTGATCAATCTGCTTCTGCTTTAACTCTCAACCCCTACAACACCGCTTCTGGTAATACCGGCGAAATTAGACTAACTGAACTAGTAGCCAACGGCTCAAACTACTCCGGCTTTAAGGCTCCCGATTCTCTTGCAGATAACGTCATCTACACTCTCCCTTCTGCCGATGGTTCTTCTAACCAAGTTCTAGCCACCGATGCTTCCGGCAACCTCTCTTGGATCGATGTTTCTGCTGGTGCCGGTGGTGGTGTTTGGTCAGACGGTGGTACTTACCTTAAACCAACCAACAACGAATCCATGCGAGTCTATGACTCCGGTGGCACCGACTATATTGATATCTCTCACGATGGCACCAACGCCAACCTCACTTTTGCTAGCACTTCCTTATACACCATTGACACTTCCGACCTTGCCCTTGAACTCTCCTCAGGCAATCTTGGTCTTGGGACTACCGCTCCTGGTTACAAGTTAGATGTTAGTGGCACCGCCGGTTTCTCATCAACCATCTATGCTCCTAGTATTGGAGCCGGTACAGACAACTCCGTCATTGTCTTAAACTCCTCAGGAAACTTAGTTACCGACGAAATCGATCCAAGAGTCTGGGGATCTACTCTAGTTGATGACTCAGATATTGGCTCAACCATCCAAGCCTACAACGCTAGCACTTCCCTTATTGGTCAAACCATCAATGAAGCCGAACTTGATGTTACCAACTCTCCTACGGACAACTTCCTCCTCACTTTTGACAACGCTTCCAGCGGCTTTACTTGGATTGACCCCACTTCCGTCGGTGCCTTTGATGGTTCCGGCACTTCAAACTATCTTTCCAAGTGGTCAGACTCAGACACCCTCACTTCTTCTCTTCTCTTTGACACTGGTACTAATATTGGTTTAGGTACCACCAACCCCACTACCCAACTCTACCTCACTGGAGATCTCACTATTGCCGGTGGAGACTTAATCATTGGGGCTACTAATATTTTTTCAGGTGGTGACACCACTAGTCTAAATAACCTTGACGGCATCGATGCCACCACCGAATCTACCTTTGAATCTGCTCTAGATATTGCCGGGGATGTTACCGGTACTGGCCTAAGCTCTGTTAGTTTAAACAGTAACACTGTCGATGACTCAGAGCTTGTTAACACTCTTACCTATTCTGGTACTCTCTCCCTTTCAAATACCGCTACAGGCACAGACAACACCGTCCTCCTCTTAAACTCCAGCAATCAAGTTATCCAAGACGAGATCGACTCTAGGGTTTGGGGTAGTAGCCTAATTGATGGCTCTGGCACCACCAACCAACTCTCTTATTGGTCTGACTCAGATACTCTTACTGGTTCTAATACCCTTTGGTTTAACGGCACCAATCTTGGTATCGGTACTACCGCCCCTACAACCAAACTTGATGTTAATGGCCACACTCGTATTACTGGAGGAACAAGCGTTTCTTGGCCAACTTCTGGACAAGGAATCGAGCTTGCTTACGACTCAAACTCCACCATTATGGGTGGATCAGGAATGGGATACTTATTTTCATTTGATCGATCTTCAACCACATGGAAAGATTGGGGTCTCTTTGGTAGAACCATTGGCTTCTTCTACGGCACATCTGGTTCAAATTCATCCGAAGCCATGAGAATAGACACCAGTGGCAATCTCGGCCTTGGTACTACCGATCCTAGTTACAAACTAGAAGTGACTGGTACTGGATATATCTCCGGAG
>CAXBYZ010000003.1:0-60650 GCA_963980215.1 uncultured bacterium
GGGAAATATAAATTAGATTTTAAACGAGATATTCTTCCCTTTATTTCAAATCAATCAATTATCAAAAATTATCTTGATAGCTACGAGGAAAATTACTCATTGAAAGTCAAGTATTTATTAACTTGACAGCCAATTAACCAAATTCTTTAAACCTTCATTCAAGCTCACTTTCGGCTTCCAACCCAATAACTCTTTTGCCTTGGTAATATCGGCATAAGTTTTGACCACATCAGCCGGATGCCGGGGCCTTGAAATTATCTTTAATTTTTTGCCTGTGACTTTTTCTACTAAAGAAATAAATTGATTTAAAGACACCGGGGTATTATTCCCTAAATTAATTATCTCTAGGTCAAACGGATTTTTAACAGAAAGTATAATTCCCTCAACAATATCATCAATATAAGTATAATCTCGGCTCGAACTGCCATCCCCAAACTTGGTTACCGGCAAACCTTTTAAGGCTTTATAACAAAAAAGAAACGGAGCCATATCCGGCCTACCTTTGGGGCCATAAACGGTAAAAAATCGAAGGATAGTTGTGGCCATCCCCGTCTCTTTGGCAAAATGACTACAACTTTTTTCAGCTATCATCTTGGTTTCAGCATAAGGGCTGACTGGTTCTTCTAGCTCATCTGTCTCGCTAAACGGGGTTTTCTCTTGATTACCATAAACACTACTTGAAGAAGCAAAAATAAATTGACTTACTCGATTCTTCTTAGCCACTTTTAAGAGGTTAATGGTCCCACCCACATTAACTTCATGGTAAAGCTCTGGATTAAGTAACGATGGTCTGACTCCAGCTCTAGCCGCCAGATGAATAATGGTCCCAATCTGCTGTTCTTTAAAAACTTTTTTAAGCAACTCTTTATCTCTGATATCTCCTCGGTATTCAACAAATCCAGAATTATTCTTAAACTCTCTTACATTTTGTTCTTTAGCAACTACATCGTAGTAATCATTATAATTATCAATCCCAACTACCTTATAACCATCTCTAAGTAACCTTAAGGTTAAGCTCGAACCAATAAATCCAGCATGTCCTGTGACTAAAATTTTTTTAGACTTCATCTTCTAATTTCTTCTCAAAGTAAGCTATAGTCTTTTTCAGCCCTTCATTAAATTTCACTTTTGGACTCCAAGCTAGAATTTTTTTAGCTTTACTTATATCCGGCTTTCTCCTAGAAGGGTCATCTTCCGGCAAAGGTTCAAACACAATTTTTGATTCAGATTTAGTTATTTTCTTGATCTTTTTAGCTAATTCTAGAATAGTAAATTCTTCTGGATTACCAATGTTAATCACTTCACCGCAAGTTTTATCTTTTATCATCGCTTTTTTTAAAACTTCAACCAAGTCATCCACATAACACAAGCTTCTAGTTTGTTCGCCCTTACCATAGACCGTCATATCCTCACCTTTTAAAGCTTGCAAAATAAAATTCACCATCGCCCGACCATCCCTTGGATCAAGATTTGGTCCATAGGTATTAAAGATGCGAACAATTCGAACATCCACCTTAAACTTATTGAGATAAACAAAACTCAAAGCTTCGGCAAATCTCTTGCTCTCATCATAGCAACTTCTCACTCCGTTAGGATTAACATTACCAAAATAATCTTCCGTTTGAGGGTGCACCATCGGATCACCATAGACTTCACTAGTAGAAGCCAGTAAAAACTTGGCATTCTTTTTTCTCGCTAGTCTAAGTAATTTTCTGGTGCCAATTGAGTTTACATCCATGGTTTCCAATGGATAGGTAATATATGAAATTGGACTACTAGCATTTGGGCTTGCCGGACTGGCTAAATGAAAAATAAAGTCAATCGATTCATCTGTAACTACATCAGGCAATCTCTCAGTTACATCTGCATTAACCAACAAGAAATTTTTATTCTCAAGCAACTCTTCCACATTTTCTCTAGATCCTGTTAGAAAATTATCAACACAAATCACTCTATAATTATCCCTAAGTAAACTCTTACATAAATTTGAGCCAATAAACCCAGCGCCTCCTGAAACTAGCGCAGTCTTAACTTTATCTGTCATAATGGTCATTCTAACAGAATTTATATTTATTGTTAAATCTATGCTAGATATTACCGCCCACATGATTGTTAAAAACGAGGAGAGATGGGTCAAGTTTGCCATCCTCTCGGTTATAGAACAAGTCAAGAGTTTACTTATCTGGGACACCGGCTCCAGCGATAAAACAGTTGAGCTAATCAAGTCAATTAATTCACCAAAAATTCACTTTAAGCAGATGGGGGAGGTTGATCGAAAAGGTTTAGTAAACTTACGAAATCAGCAGATCAAAGTCACCACCACTTCTTGGTTTTTACTGGTTGATGGCGATGAAATTTGGCCCAAGAAAAATCTTAACCAGCTAATCAAGACTGCTACTCTAGCTAAAACCAATACTCTAGCCCTAGTAAATAAAACCAGAAACTCGATTGGAAACATCTACCACTATCTACCAGAATCTAAAGGTCAATACCGAATTGGTCCTTGGTCGGGACACCTAAACATCAGATTAATAAAAAACTCTCCCAACTTAAAAGTAGTCGGTAGTTATCCGCAAGAAGCCTATCAAGTAAACGGTATTTCCCTTCAAGATCAACCGGAAAATCTAGAGTTTATTAACACTTGGTATCTTCACACCACCCACCTCAAGCGAAGTGGTTTCACTCATCAGCTTAATGTAATCGATCGTCTTAAAAAAATAAAACTTTTTGGTCCCAGAATTAAACTTAATAAGAATGAAATTCCTGACGTACTTAAGATATAATACTTTCAATGGACTCAGAAATCTCAGTTATTATCCCAGTCTACAACGAATCAAGTACTATTAGTGGCTGTCTCCATACCCTACTCAAGCAGTCATTGCCCCCCAAAGAGATTATCCTTATAGATGACGGTTCAACCGACGATACTCTAAGGAAAATAAAAATCAAACAAAAATCTACTAAAAAAATCAAAATCCTCACCCAAGACCATCAAGGCCCAGCCATCGCTAGAAATTTGGGTGCCAAACAAGCCAAGGGGAAGATCTTAGTCTTTGTAGACGGGGACATGGAGTTTGAACCCTTCTTTTTGGAAAATCTCACCGAGCCGATCATCAACAAAAAAGCCCTTGGTACTTGGTCGGGTAACGAATGGGTTAAAAACTGGGATAATATCTACGCTAAGTGCTTCAACTACAACCAAGGCAGGTCAAGCGCACAGATGGTTGCCCCAGCATCCGGGCAAAGAAAAGTCTATCGAGCCATCTTAAAATCAGAATTTAGAAAAGTTAGTGGTTTTGACTCCACTGGCTACACCGACGACTGGACTTTGGTAGAAAAAATCGGTCAAGAGCCCTACATCACTCAAGCAAAGTTTTATCACTCCCATCCGGAGAATCTCTTGGAGGTCTTTCATCAGGCTGTCTGGATGGGAAAAAGACAATATAAACTAGGTATGATCGGTGCCTTTGTAGCCATTTTACGATCAAATATCATCTTTTCTTTGATACTTGGCATAATTAAGGCAAGTTACTACAAAACTCCTCAATTTATTATGTTTAAACTAGTTTATGATTTGGGAATCACCTTTGGCGCCTTCACCAGTTTATTCGGGAACAAGTACTAGATATGTTTTACGTTTTACTTGGTGCCTTAGTGATAAGATTAATTAACCTCAATCAATCACTTTGGCTAGATGAGGCCATTCTAGCTCAAGCAATTACTAGCTTAAATCTCCACCAATTATTTAGCCAGTATCTACCCACAGACTTTAATCCTCCTCTAATTTATTTAATTGAATTAGGTTGGAACAGAATGTTTGGAGTCTCAGAAATATCCTTAAGAATGCCCTCGGTTATCTTTGGGATCCTCACTATTTGGTTTACCTATAAAATTTCCACTAAGTTAATAGCTAAAAAGTACTCGATTATTCCTCCAATCCTCTTAGCCACCTCCGGGCTTCACACATATTATTCACAAGAAGCAAGAATGTACTCACTAACTACACTAGCAGTTGCTATATCAATGTTAGCTATTTTAAATAATCTAAAAAAACAAACTCATCGAATTTCTTACTTTTTTTCAACTTTAACTGCAGTTTACACTCACTACTTGGCTTGGTTTATTCTTCCGGCTCAATTTTTCTATTTAATCAAGAATAAATCAACTCAAATAAAGAAATTTATCTTCCTAAATCTTCTAATCACACTCTCGTACTTACCTTGGCTGCCAACTTTTTTACAACAACTAAAAAATGGATCTACGGTATCTCAAACAACCTGGGGTAAAGTAATTGGAGGCCCTGATATAAAGAACTTGCTACTGATTCCCATTAAGTTTCTAATTGGCAGAGTTTCCTTGGATAACAAAATTGTTTACTTTTCACTGTTGTTACTTCCACTTTTCTTGACCTCATACCTATTTTATCAAGCTAGAAAATTTAAGTTTTTAATTTTTTGGTTCTTTACTCCTCTATTCTTAATCTTCTTGGTTTCTTTTAAATTTCCAGTCCTGTCATATTTTCGCTTACTTTTTCTACTGCCGGCTTTTTATCTCATAATTACTCAAGGGATTTTAAAGTTAAAATCAAAATTTCACTACCCTCTAATAATTTTTATCCTGAGTATTAACTTGGTTAGCTTATCTGCCTATTTATTTATGTCTCGATTTCATCGGGAAGATTGGAAAACCTTGAGTCAAACCCTGATTTCAAAGTCTATAAATCAACCAATAGTGATCATCAATGCCGTTTCTTCACCCCTCAAGTACTACTATGCTGGAAATTTACAGGACTATGCTTCCATAGATACAAACTCTCTAGGTAATGAATTTTGGCTCATCCCTTATGCTCAAGTCATATTCAATCCCGACTTTAGCTGGGAAAATCAAATTAAATCAAATGGATTTACAAAAAGTTATGAACAGCACTTTATTGGAGACTTAACTCTGCTAAAATACACTAGATGAACATAGGCATAGACATCTCTCAAATTGTTTACCAAACCGGGGTCTCTCGCTACACAGTTGAGCTACTTAAACACCTTCTAGTTATTGATCAAAAAAACCACTATTTTTTATATGCAGGGTCACTACGTCAAAAACCAATCATCAAATCATTTATCAAACAAATCAAAACAGATAAAGTTACTTCAAAAATTTCCAATCTATCTCCCAAGCTTGCAGATATTTTCTGGAATCAACTAAACTTACCCGCTCCAAACATAAGTAAAAAACTCGACGTGTTCCACAGCTCCAACTGGGCAATTCCAAAAACAAAAACAAATTTAGTCACCACTATTCATGACCTCACTTTTCTTAAGTACCCAAAGAGTCATCTACCCTACTATACAAAAGCACACATCCGTCACTTAGATAGATCTAAAGAATTTTCAAAAATTATTATCACCGACTCACTATCTACAAAAAAAGACTTAGTTAACTACGGTATTAATGAAAGTAAAATTAGAGTCGTACATTTAGCCTCTTCAAGTATTTTTAAGCCAGTTAAGGATCTAAATACAATCAATCAAGTTTTAGATAAGTACAACCTAAGAAAGCCTTTTATTTTATCCGTAGGTACAAATGAACCTAGAAAAAACCTAAAAAGATTAATCCAAGCCTATCAAGCTTTAAACTTAAAAAAGACAAAACTGGTTTTAGTTGGAAAGTTTGGATGGGGAGAAAAACTTCAAAAGACCAAGGGGATTAAGTTGCTCGGCTTTGTTCCAGATCAAGACTTAAAAGTTTTATACTCAACTGCTAAAGTTTTTGTCTATCCATCTTTATATGAGGGTTTTGGCTTTCCCATCCTCGAAGCTCTTTCCTGTGGCTGTCCGGTTATTACCTCAAATGTCTCTAGTTTACCAGAAGTCGGTGGTCAAGCTGCTCTTTATATTAATCCCCGTTCTGTCAGTAGTATCTCTAAAGCTATCAACACTATCTTAAAAATTTCCCCCCCAGGGTATCAATCTTTAGTGAAAGCTTCACTAAACCAAGCTAAAAAGTTTTCTTGGACCAAAACCGCCAAAGAAACCCTAAAAGTTTATCAGGAGGCAACTACATGTTAATCGGTATTGATGCTAACGAGGCGAATGTAAAAGATAGGGTCGGTAGCAATCAGTTTGCTTATCAAATCTTAAGATCCCTCCATAAGCTAGACAAAGAAAATTCTTACCGTGTTTATCTCAAAGATATTCCACAAAAAGATCTGCCACCAGAAAACTCAAAATGGCAATATCAAGTTATCAAACCCGGATTTTTTTGGACTCAATGGCGTCTTCCCTTATCTTTATTCATCAATAAACCTAGGCCAAAAATATTTCTAACTTTGGGCCACTACGCTCCCAGATTTTCACCCATACCCAGTATCATCTCGATTATGGACCTGGCCTTTTTAAGGTACAAAGACAGTTTCAAACCTAAAGACCTAAAAAAATTAACTTCTTGGACCAAGTACTCAAGTAAAAAAGCCGCCCATATTTTTACTATCTCCGAATCAAGTAAAAATGATATTCGTCATTTTTATAAAATCCCAAACTCTAAAATTTCTGTTATCTACCCGGCTATCACTAGCATAACAACCAAAACAAGCAAACCCTTATTTAATAATTACTTGCTATACCTTGGCACCCTTCAGCCAAGAAAAAATTTGGATAATCTAATTAAAGCTTTTAGTCACGTCTCTTTAAAATACCCCAAACTAAAACTAATATTAGCCGGGAAAAAAGGCTGGATGTATCAGTCTTTATTTGATCTAGTTCAAGACCTAAACTTGACCAAAAAAGTTATTTTTACTGGCTACGTTAAGCCGGTAGATATTCAAAAACTTATTAAATCAGCTAGGCTATTTATTTTACCCTCATTCTTTGAAGGCTTTGGTATTCCAGTCTTGGAAGCTATGTCTTTGAGAGTTCCGGTTTTAGTGGCAAATAACTCCAGTCTTCCAGAAATAGTAGGGGGTTGTGGTTACTACATCAAAACTCCTTTTGGCCAAAAACAAATAGAAACAGGTATAATAACTGCATTGTCTGATAACAAAGATCAGGTTGATAAAATTCTAGCGGCTAAAGAAAAATCTTTAGAATTTAGCTGGGATAAATCAGCCAATAAAATTTTGGAGGTAATCAATGACTTTAATTAAAGATCGAAACAATCAACCCCTCACTCTTGCTGAAGTTATAAAAAAAATTACAAATCGTTTTTATAACTATTACCTAGATTTAAAAATCTCCCTTCTTTGGCTTTTAGGTTTTACTCCCTCACATATAATTAGAAAAATTATTTTCAAACTAGCTGGGATTAAAATCGGCCGTCGCTCAACTCTTCACATCGGCGCTCGTTTTTATCAACCCAAAAATATCTCTATTGGACAAGGCACTATTATTGGCGATCACGCCACCCTAGACGGTCGAGCCCAATTAACCATTGGTAATCACGTCGATATTGCTTCAGAAGTTATGATCCTAAATGCCGAGCATGATCTCAGTTCACCAAATTTTAGCTCCATAGAAGAACCGGTTGAAATCAAAGATTTTTGTTTTATTGGCCCTCGAGCCATTATCTTGCCTGGAGTTACTATTGGTCGGGGAGCGGTCGTGGCTGCTGGGGCTGTGGTTACCAAAGATGTCCCAGAACTTTCTATTGTTGGCGGGGTTCCCGCCAGAGAAATTACTAAAAGAGATAGTAAAAATTTAAATTATCGCCTTGGTCGAGCCAGGCTCTTTCAATAACTATGGATCTCTCAATCATCATCATCAACTACAAAACTAAAAAAATTACAGCAGACTGTTTAAGATCAATACAGGCCTCAACAGATAGTTTAAAGAAAGAAGTCATTGTTGTTGATAATGACTCTCAAGATGACTCAGTTGCCTACTTAAAAAAACACTTTCCTTCGTTTAAAGTCTATTCTTCAGGGGGAAATCTTGGTTTTGCTCGAGGTAATCACTTTGGCTATAAAAAATCTAAAGGAAAGTATCTTTGGTTACTAAACTCAGACACTATTTTAAATAAAACCACCATTCAAAGTCTTTATGATTTAGCTATCCAAAATGATTCCAGCATTGCCTCTTGCAGGTTATTAAATAAAGACGGTTCTATCCAACCTCAAGGAGGGTTCTTACCAACTCTACCAAAACTATTTTTTTGGATGTGGTTCATAGATGACCTGCCTATCATTAAATTTCTCATCAGACCTTATCAACAACAAAGAATTTCTTTTTACAAACAAAACCAACACCCCGGTTGGTTGGGTGGCACCGCCTTACTCATAAAAAGAGAAGTCTATCAAAAGTTAAATGGATTAGATAAAAAAATATTTATGTATGGAGAAGATGTTGACTTTTGTCTCCGGGCCAAACAAAAAGGCTTTAAACTTGATTACTTTACCCAGCCATCTTTAACTCATCTCGGCCAAGCCAGCGGTTCAAGTAGGGGAGCTGTTTTGGGTGAGTACAAGGGGTTAATATACGTATTCAAGAAGCACAAGCAAGTCTGGCAAACTCTTGTTTTAAGATTTCTTTTAAAAACCGGAGCCTTACTTAGAATTATTTTATTTGGTTTTCTAAAAGGGGACAATAACAGAAGGGAGATCTATGAAGAAGCTTTTAAGTTGGCTTGATCAAAACTTGCTTACAGTTCTGGCAGGACTGCTTATAGTCTTTATTCCTCTGTACCCTAAAATACCTTTACTAGATGCGCTTCCCGGCTACAACGTTCGCATTAGACTTGAAGATGTCTTGATATTTATTACCTTCTTCTACTTTGTCACAAAAGTTTTCTTCAAAAAAATTCTTATCACCAGATCACCCCTCTTTAAATTAATCACCTTCTATCTATTCATCGGCCTTTTATCAGTCTTATCAGCCATCTTTATTACCAAAACAATATTTCCAGAGTACCTTCAGGTTGCTAAAATTTTTCTTCATTGGTTTCGCCGCATTGAGTATTTTTCCTTATTTTTTATCTTCTTCTTTGCTTTAAAAAACAAAAAAAACATTAACTACTTTCTTGGTTTAATTGGCATAACCGCTTTAGCTGTTTCTATCTATGGTTTTGGTCAAAAATATTTTTATTGGCCAGGTTACTCCACCATGAATCGAGAATTTGCCAAGGGAATTCCTGTCTATCTCACTCAACACGCTCGAATTATGTCCACATTTGGTGGTCACTTTGACCTTGCTGCTTACATCATGCTTACCGTTATCCCTCTAACCATTATCGGTTTGTTGGCCAAACAAAAATGGATTAAATACACTTCCTTGTTAATTGCCTTTTTTGAGTACTTTATTCTAGTTCTTTCCGCTTCCAGAACTTCTTGGATTGCTTACATGGTCGGTATTAATGTGGCCCTACTTCTTCTTCTTTTTAAACAAACTAAAAAATTTGTTTTGACTCGATGGCTTGGAGTTATGTTTGTTAGCATGCTACTTATGATTACCGTAGGAGAGATGTCAGAAAGATTTGCCCACATTTTTAATCTTGATGGTGTCAAAGATTTAGTTACTAAACCATTCAAATCTCAACCTCCAGGTAACTATATTTCTATTGATGATGTTTCTTTTGAAGATCAACTAGGTGTTGTAGCTACAGACTCAGACACTCCTCCAAGTACCACTAAACCAAAACCAAAGGATGTCTACTACGATCCCTACCAAGACCTTCAAGCCAGGTTAGCCACTGGTTCTGCAGAGGAGGCTAGCGCTGCTGCCAAAATTAACACCGGTTACTCTCAAAATGCCTTAAAGTATGGACTTTCTGCCGGTATTAGACTAGATGCCTTGTGGCCCAACGCCATTAATGGTTTTAAGAAAAACCCCTTACTTGGCAGCGGTTACTCTACCTTAACAAAGACAAAAGTTTGGGAGTTTACCTATGCTGAATCCACAGACAACGACTACTTAAGGTTATTGGGAGAAACTGGGCTACTGGGCTTTCTCTCTTATCTAGCCATTTTTGTCAGTATCTTACAAATTCTTTTTAAGAGCTTTAAAAAGACCAAGGACTCTCTTTACTACGGAATTTTTGCCGCCTCTATTGCCATCACCATTGGCTTACTGGTCAACGCAATTTATATCGATGTTTTTGAGAGTTCTAAGGTAGCCTACACCTATTGGTCAATTATTGGTCTATCTCTAGCCTTAAGCTATCTGCTTGAAAAAAATGAGAAATAAAATTAGCTTTATCACCATCTCTTTAATTACTACTTTAGCTTTTGCTTTAAGGCTGTACAAAATTAACAATCCCATTGGTGATTGGCACTCTTGGCGTCAAGCCGATACCGCCTCAGTTACCAAAGAATTTGTTAAACACAAAGTCAACTTACTTCTTCCCACCTACCATGACCTATCTTCTATTCCTTCAGGGCAACCAAATCCCAATGGTTATCGAATGGTTGAGTTTCCAATTTATAATGCTATTACCGCCAAAAGTTACTTATTCTTTCAACATCTCCTCCCTGATTTAAACTTTGATCTTTTTCACCGTCTCACCTCAGTGGTTATTTCTCTTGGCAGTCTTGTTTATTTATTCTTAATCGTTAAAAATCTTTCAGGCTTACTAACCGCAAATCTTGCTGCTTTTTTCTTTGCCATCTTGCCCTATAACGTCTACTACTCTCGGACTATTCTTCCAGAAATACCTTTGGTGTTTTTTACCCTCGCCTTTATCTATCATTTTATTAAATCTAACTATTGGTTAAGTTTTAGTTTCTTGGCCTTAAGCTTGCTAACTAAACCCTACGCCTTGGTCTTAGCTTTACCCTTATTGTTTTATGCAATTCAAAAACAAAAAATAAAAGTATTTACCAATCGTTCACTTTACTTACTTGCAACTTTATCTGTCTTACCATACATAGCATGGCGTCTCTGGATTAAACAATTTCCTTCTGGAATTCCTGCTTATCTTTGGCTTCTAAACTCAAACAACATTCGCTTTAAAGGCTCGTTTTTCCACTGGATTTTTGCCGAAAGAATTGGCAACTTGATTCTAGGTTATTGGGGTCTAGTTCTCTTTGGTCTAGGGTTACTTCACCAGAAGATTAAATCATCAAATTACTTTTATTTACTATGGTTTCTTAGTTTATGCATCTACATGACTATCTTTGCCACTGGTAATGTTCAGCACGACTACTACCAAGTTATCTTAATCCCCATTATCTCAATCTTTTTAGCCAAGGGGTCGGTATTTTTACTTAATCTAGGCAAAAAAAATCCCATTGCCTATCTTCTTCTGATTACCTCAACTGTTTTTATGTTAGCCTTTAGTTGGTTTAGAGTCAGGGGCTACTTTAACATCAACCACCCTGAAATTATAAATGCTGGCACCTATGTTGATCAAAACACCCCGAATGACGCAAAAGTTATTGCCCCCTACATGGGAGATACTGCCTTCTTATACCAAACAAATCGATCTGGCTGGCCAATCGGCGGAGACATCCAAGACAAGATAAAATTAGGGGCTACCCACTACGTGACCACTTCTCAAGACGACGAAGCCAATCATCTTATTGAGTCTTGCCAGCTAGTCACCAAGACAGATCATTATATAGTCATTAATCTTCAAGGCTGCCAACTATAACTATATGAAGATCTTAATGTTAACTCCATACTTACCTTATCCTCTTCACTCTGGTGGCCAAATCAGAAGTTACAATCTCCTTAAGGATCTATCAAACAAGCATCAAATCACCCTATTTAGCTTTATCAGGTCAAGTAACGAAAAAAGGCACATCAAAGAGTTAAAAAAGTTTTGTCATGATGTTAAAGTTTTTAAAAGAAGAAAAGCCTGGGACCCAAGAAACATAATTTTATCTGGAGTAACCCTCTACCCTTTCTTGGTATCTATCTATCTATCAAAGAAATTTAAAGATGCTATCAAGAAAGAACTTGAAGACAATCAATACGACTTAATTCACGCCGAGACTTTTTATGTTATGCCCAACCTACCAAACCCAGCCAACCTTCCCACTCTACTAGTTGAGCAAACTATCGAGTATGCTGTGTATCAACGATACGTCAAAGACTTTAAGTTATTTATCATAAAACCCCTACTCTACTTTGATGTCTTTAAAATAAAATTTTGGGAAAAGTACTACTGGAACAAAGCTACTCGCTTAGCAGCTATGTCTACTTCAGATAAGTCAATTATGCAAAGATCGGTTAAGGGTAGAAAAGTTAATGTTGTAGCTAACGGGGTCGATGTAGACCACTTCAATCAACTAGAGGCCCATCCACCCAAACACCCTACAGTTTTATTTGTGGGTAACTTCAAATGGTTACCAAACAAAGATGCAGTCAAATTTTTAGTCTCAAAAATTTGGCCACTTATTAAAAAACAAATCCCAACAGCCAAGCTTTGGATTGTTGGCAGAAATCCCACCAACGATATCTTAAAGTTAAATGAAGACAAAAGTATTTCAGTTACCGGCAGTTTAGATGATATTCGTACTGCCTTTAAATCTTCATCTGTCTTACTGGCTCCAATTAGAAACGGACGGGGGACTAAGTACAAGGTTTTAGAAGCCATGGCTAGCCAAACCCCAGTAGTTACCACCAAGCTTGGAATAGAAGGTGTTGATGCCCAAGGTTCAGTCTTGATTGCCGAGAGCGCAAAGGCTTTAGCCGAGAAAACAATAAAAATTCTAACTGATAAAAAACTAGCAAAAAATCTTTCAAAACAAGCTAAAAAAATACTTGACTCCAAGTACAACTGGAAAGCTATCTCAGAACAACTAGACAATATTTATCTTGAATTAGGAGGTGCCTAATGGATCTATCAATAATTATAGTCAACTACAAGACTAAAGACTTAACCATACAAACAATAGACTCTGTCTACAAAGCTGATAAACCTCCTGGAAAACTTGAAGTTTTCCTAATTGATAATGCCTCTAATGACAGCACTCCAAAGGAAGTCAGAAAAAAATTCCCTCAAGTAAAAGTAATTGAACTCCCGGAGAACCTTGGTTTTGCTGGTGGTAATAATCCTGGCTTAAGAAAAGCTAAGGGGAGATATCAACTTCTCCTAAACTCAGACACTATCATTGAAAAAGATACCCTGACCACTATGATTAAACTCATGGATAAAGATCCAAAAATTGGCCTATCAACTTGTAGGCTTAACTTAGTAAATGGCAAAATTGATCCCGCCTCTCATCGAGGTTTTCCTACTCCCTGGGCATCTCTAACTTACTACACCGGTTTAGAGAAATTATTTCCTAAATCAAAAATATTTTCTCAATATCATCAGGGTTGGAAAAGTCTAAAAACTACTCATGAAATTGACTGTCCAGTTGGTGCCTTCTTTTTCATGAGAAAAAAAGCCTTAGATCAGGTAGGCTTGCTAGATGAGCAATTCTTTATGTATGGAGAAGACATTGATTTGGCATACAGGATAAAAGAAGCTGGTTGGAAGATAGTTTACACTCCGAATACAAAAATTACTCACTTAAAAGGAGCTTCAGGAATTAATAAAAAAGTCAAAGATAAACTCACCCCAGAAGCTAAGCTTCAGCGCGTTAAAACAACCAAAGCGTTCTTTGAAGCCATGAAGATTTTTTATCAAAAAAACTACAGAAAAAGGTATATCTTTCTACTAAGATGGTTAGTTTTACTCGGAATTGACTTCTTTAAAGTTATAAAAATAGTAAAAATTAAACTCTCGTGAAAACATCATGAAAAAGAAAATTATCATTGATGCCCGTTTTTGGGGACCGTCTCACACAGGTCTTGGTCGGTACTCAAAGTCTCTTGTTAACTCTATAGAAAAGTTAAAACCCAACCTAGACATCACTTTACTTGTAAACAAAAAACCACCAACCAGGCTTAAAACTATCCCTGTTTCAGCTAAACCATACTCCATCAAGGAACAACTAGAGATTCCAAAGGTACTAAATACTCACCAACCAGATCTAGTTCACTTTCTTCACTTTAACACTCCTTTGTTATATAAAAAGCCTTTCGTAGTTACTATCCATGATCTAATCAAGCATCACTCAACCGGTTTAAACACTACCACCAGATCTATTTTAACCTATCCGTTCAAGAGGGCAGGATACTTCAAAACTATTAAACACGCTGTTTATCAATCAAAAAACATCCTCACCCCATCAACTTGGGTAAAAAAAGACATCTTAAAGCACTACAAGATTGATTCAAGTAAAATCACCGTTACCCCAGAATCGGCTGATCAAGAATACTTTGGGCAAACTAAATCAAAGTTAATTCCTCCAAAATTCCCTTACCTTATATACATTGGCAATGCCTATCCTCACAAAAACGTTGAAGCTTTAATAAAAGTGATTAAGCAAACAAACTTAAAACTTGTCATTGTTACTGGTCGAGATATTTTTTACAGTCGTCTAAGAGACCAAATCAGAAAAGAAAAAGCACAAGATTCTATTAAGATCAAAGGTTTTACCAGCGATCGTGACTTAAAAACACTACTAAAGCACTCACTATCCTTTATTACTGCCTCACTTCTTGAAGGGTTTGGCTTACCTGGCCTAGAAGCCATGGCTTCAGAAACTATTGTTCTAGCCTCCAACAAAGCTTCTATGCCCGAGGTCTATAAAAACCATGCCATCTACTTTGACCCAACCAACCAGCAAGATATCATCAATAAAATAAACTATGTTTCAAAGCTAAAGCCATCAACGCGCCAACAGCTAATCAAACAAGCCAAACAACATGCTTCAACATACTCATGGGAAAAAACAGCCAAAAAAACTATAAAGGTCTATGAAGATTGCCTTAGTCTACGATAGGGTTAATAAATTTGGTGGGGCAGAGAGAGTTCTTCAATCACTCCATCAAGTTTTTCCACAAGCTCCACTCTACACTGCCGTTTACAACCCAAAAACAGCTCCTTGGGCCAACATCTTTAGTATAAAACCATCTTTTCTTAATAAATTTCCTTTAGCCAAAACTCACCATGAACTTTATCCTTTATTAACCACTATCGCTTTCGAGTCATTTGACTTAAATGCCTTTGATGTTGTCATTTCTGTCACTAGTGCCGAAGCCAAATCCATCATAACTCACCCCAAAACTCTTCATCTTTGTTACTGCCTTACTCCAACCAGATATCTTTGGTCTCACCAACAACACTACCAAGAAAAGCCAGGCCTAGGTCTTTGGTCTAAGCTTTCAAAGCTAGTCTTTTCATTTACCAAGCCATACTTACAAAAACTAGACTTAGTTACTTCTCATCGTCCAGACAAATTTATCGCTATCTCAAAAGAAGTAAAAAATCGTATTAAAAAATACTATCACCGGGACTCAAAAGTTATTTATCCACCAGTTAACACCACTCAATTTCAATATAAAAAACCAGAAGATTACTACCTTCTAGTTTCTCGACTTACTTCATACAAAAGAGTTGATCTGGCTATCAGAACTTTCAATCAACTTGGGGAAAAGTTAGTTATTATTGGATCAGGTAGAGAAATGAAAAACTTAAAAAAGCTTGCAAAATTAAACATCACTTTCTTAGGAAGCGTTAGCGACTCCAAACTAAAGAATTACTACAGTCGTTGTAGGGCTTTAATCATGCCTCAAGAAGAAGATTTTGGCCTGGTTAGCCTAGAAGCTCAAAGTTCAGGCAAACCAGTCATTGCTTATGGTAGCGGAGGAGCCAAAGATACTATTATAGAAGAGAAAACTGGATTACTATTTAAAGAGCCTACAGTTGACAGCCTTATGACAGCTGTGAAACAATTTACTTCGTTAAATTGGAACCATAAATTAATCCAAGCTCACGCTAAAGAATTTGATATAAAAATATTTAGAAATAAATTTAAAAATTTCGTGGAGGCACAATGGCAACTAACAAATCAAACATGAAAGCAGTAATTTTTGCAGGGGGGGTTGGCACCAGGATGTGGCCACTAAGCAGAAAATCAACACCCAAGCAGTTTGAAAAAATTGTTGGAGAAAAATCAACCCTTCAATTAAGCATTGATCGTTTGCGACCGGAATTTGATTGGAAAGATATCTACATCTCCACAGGTCAACGATATACTCACATTATCAAAAAACAACTCCCCAAAATACCCAAATCAAATATTATTGGTGAACCCGAAATGAAAGATGTTGCCCCAGCAGTTGGCTACTTAATGGCTATTTTAGCCAAAAAAGCCCCAAATTCACCAGTTATTATTCTCTGGAGTGATCACTTAATGAAGCATGTTAATAGATTCAAAACCATTGTTATTAAGGGTGGAGAGTATATTAGAAAAAATACTGATAAATTTTTATTTATTGGTCAAAAACCTAGATTTGCTAATCAAAATCTTGGTTGGATTGAGTATGGCAAAAAACTTACTAATTTAGATAAATATCAAGTCAGTGAATTCAAATCATGGCATTATCGACCTGATCAAAAAACTGCTGATAAATACTTTAAGGGTGGGAAACATGCCTGGAATCCAGGTTACTTCATTGTTAATCCAAAGTTTGTATTTGAACAGTACAAAAAACACACCCCCAAGATGTATAAAAAATTAGCTACCCTGCAAAAAAGTTATGGAAAATTTAACCATAAACGTCAACTAAAAAAAATCTACCCCACTTTTGAAAAAATTAGTTTTGATGATGCCATCTTAATGAAAGTACCATCAAAGCAAGCTGTAGTTGTTTCAGCTGATCTTGGCTGGAGTGACATTGGCACCTGGGAGGCATTAAAAGAGGCTTTGCAGAAAAAACCAGATGACAACATAACTGAGGGAAAAGTAGTAGCTTTTAACACAAAGAATAGTGTCATTTACAACTTTTCTGATCAACTAGTAACAGGAATTGACCTAGATGACATGGTGGTAGTTACTACGGAAGATGCTATTCTGGTATGTCCTCAAAAGTCCATACCTAATATTAAAAAGATGTTAAATACGTTCGACGGAACTGAATTAGAAAAGTATCGATAAACCTATGCACCAAGCCATCAAAAGAATAATGGATATTATTATTGCTATTATTTCCATAATAGTATTCTCTCCTGTTTTTATTATCATCCCAATCCTCATTTGGTTAGAGAGTGGTTCGCCAATTTTTTATCGCCACAAAAGAATCGGCAAAGACCAAAAACAATTCTGGCTCTACAAATTTAGAACCATGGTCAAAAACGCTGATGAAGTTCTCTATAAAAAAAATAAAAAATTACTTAAAAAATTCATCAGTCAAGACTGGAAACTAGAAAACGATCCTCGGATCACCAAACTTGGCCGAATGCTTCGAAACCTTACCATTGATGAATTTCCCCAACTCTATAATGTCTTAAGAGGAGAGATGAGTATTGTTGGTCCAAGAGCCTACATTCCAAGAGAAATCAAAGCTCAAACTGAAAAATACAAACAAACAAAGCCTTGGATGAAAACAATCTTTAGCGTTAAACCAGGTATCACCGGCCCCTGGCAAACCTCTGGAAGAAACATTATTTCATTTGACAAGAGAGCCAAAATGGATCTTAATTATGCTAAGCATAATAATATTTGGTGGGATATCTTTATTATCCTAAAAACCCCACAAGCTATGCTATCAAAATGGTAAAAATAAAGTTAAATAAAAAAGTAACCTTTGGACTTATTGGTGTTTTATCCTTCTTTCTGCTCACCCTTGTTTACTCACTTTTTGTTGGTCTATCTTTAAAGAAACCCGGAACCAGTTTAGCCAACCATCTAAAGGCCAGCCTTTCAGCTGTTCAAAACAAAGACTTAAACACTGCCAAAGACAGTCTTGCTCAAGCTCACAGAGATCTAGAAAAGGTCAATAAAAAATTTAATCTAGTTTCATGGGTCAAGTACACTCCATTTTTTGGAGGCTATATCAAGGATGCTGATCATGCTTTTATAGCTGTTGGTCACGGTCTTGATACCGCAGATATTCTCCTTGAAGCCATTGCTCCCTATGCTGACGTTATGGGTTTTGCAGGTTCAGAAACCATGGAAGGGGTAGAGTCAGCTGAAGATAAAATCATCTTTATCCTAGACACCTTGGGTAAAATTTCTCCACAACTAGACGAAGTTTCATCCAAAGCTATCTTGATAGAATCAGAGATCAGTCAAATCAATCCAAAACGTTACCCCAAATCAATCAAGGGTGTGGCTCTAAGAGAGCAACTTACCACCATTCAAGAAAGCTTGCGTAGCAGCAAAGAAGCCTTGGCTAACATCAAGCCATTACTAGAGCTTGTTCCTCAACTACTAGGCCAACCTGATGCCAAAAATTATTTACTAGTATTCCAAAATGAAGCCGAGATTAGACCCAGCGGAGGTTTCTTAACAGCAGTAGCTATCCTAAGAGCCCACAAAGGCAAGATCACTCCACTGCTCACCAAAGATATCTATGAGTTAGATGCTCTTTTTGGTAATAGAGAACCAGCTCCAGATCCAATCAAAAAGTACTTACCTTTAGTCTACAACTGGCACCTAAGAGACATGAACCTTTCACCAGACTTTACAGTTTCCATGGATCAATTCCTACCAAACTACAAAAAAGTAGCTACCAACTCCGACTTTGATGGTGTTATTGCCATGGACACACAAATAGTTGTTGATTTACTAAAAGTAATTGGAAAAGTAGGGGTTGCCAATTGGGGCGAGTATCATGCCGAGATCACTCCGGAGTGCAACTGTCCCCAAGTAGTTTACAAAATGGAGGACTACGCCACCAGACCAACCTACTACATCAAAGAAAACAGAAAAGGTATGATTGGCCCCTTGATGCACTCAATCCTACTTAATGCCATGAACTCCCCAAAAAAACTTTGGCCTCAGTTTATCGAGATCGGTTTAAAGAACATCAAAAGCAAACACATCATGTTTTACTTTCCAGATAATAAAGACATGCAAGCAGTCACAGAATCCTTTAACGCTAGTGGTAGAATTAAAGATTTTGATGGTGACTACTTTCATCTAAACGATACTAACTTTGCCGGAGCTAAATCAAACTTGTACGTCAACCAAGCGGTTGACCAAGAAATTGAAGTAGATAGCCATGGCGCCATCACCAAGACTGTCACCATTACTTACACAAATCCAGAACCACAAGACGACTGCAATCTAGAGAGTGGCGGTTTATGTCTAAATGGACTACTAAGAGATTGGGTCCGAGTCTACGTTCCAGAGGGCTCAGAATTAATCGAAGTCTTAGGTTCAGACATCGACCAAATCACTTCCAAAGATCTTGGTAAAACTGTCTTTGAGGCCTTTATTGAGCTTAGACCAGAATCCAGAACAAAACTAATTATTAAATACAAGCTACCATTTAAGCATGATCAAAATAATCCATACAACCTCTTAATCCAAAAACAACCAGGCTCAAAAGACCACGACTACACTGTTACCCTAGGAAATACCCAGAAAGAATTTGCTCTCGACAGCGACCGTCAACTTAGTTTGTAATGACTCACTCCTACAAACTTGAAGCAATAGTTTTAAAAAGAACCAACTTCTTCGAAGCCGATAGATTAGTTACCGTGATCTCAAAAAAACATGGCAAGGTAGTTATGATTGCCAAGGGGGTTAGAAAATTAACTTCAAGAAAAAAAGGCCACTTAGAACTATTCACTCATGTCAAACTTCAAGTTGTTAAAACCAAAGGTTTCGGTATCATCACCGAAGCAGAAACCATTACAAACTTTCCCACCCTAAGGCAAAACCTAAACAGAGTTCGTATCTCATATTTACTAGCTGAGTTAGTAGATAAAATGACCGTCGAAGAGCAAGACCACCAAGAAGTTTTTATGCTTCTTTTAGATTCCTTAACCACTCTAGACTCAAAAACTGCCACCAAAAACTTTATCGTAGATTTTGAAACCAAACTCCTAGAACTCTTAGGCTTTGGCTTACCAAACCCGCCCATCACTCAGCAAAGACTAGAAAGCCACATCTCCTCCATCACCGATCACTCTCTAAAATCCAAAAAACTCCGTTAGGCTATCTTGTACAAACTCCCTCTGGTTTTACCAACTTTTACTATCAAACCTTCATCTTGCAGCTTCTTTATATCATAGTGAAGAGTTTTTGGATTAACGGCCATAAATCTTCGTTTGATAAAATCAAACGAACACAGAGGATGATCTTTCACCATCAAATAAATCTCTTTTCTTCGAGGTAAAAGCTTGTTGATCGGATCACTTTGATCAAAGCTCATTTGAGCTAAAAAATTCCTCAGGATAAACTCCACAAAGACACCAATCTCTTCGAATTCTTTATACTTACGCTTCACCATTTAGATAATCTTAGAATATATTAGAAGAAATTGGAAGATATTAGATAACAAAACCTAGATCAAAGATCATTTAATTTTCTGATACAATAACAATATGGATGATACATTAAAAAAAGTTGTGGCCTTGGCAAAGCGAAGAGGGTTTATCTTCCCGGGATCCGAAATCTATGGGGGATTGGCTAATACTTACGACTATGGACCGCTTGGGGTTGAGATGTTAAGAAATATCAAAAACCATTGGTGGAACTACTTCGTCACTACCAGAGAAAACATCTTTGGTTTAGACACTAGTATCTTAATGAGCCCCAAAGTTTGGGAGTCATCCGGCCACACAAAAACCTTCACCGATACCCTAATCGAGTGCAAGCAGTGCCACCAAAGAACCAGAGCCGACCACCTAATTGAAAACAAACTCAAAGACATCAAGGTCGAGGGGCAATCACTAGAACAACTTCAAAAACTAATCGACGATAATAAAATTACTTGCCCCAAGTGCGGTCAATTTAACTGGACTAAACTTCGAGACTTTAAGCTCTTATTTGAAACCAGTATTGGTATTGTCGAGGAATCAAAATCCCTAGCATACCTTAGAGGCGAAACTGCTCAAGGAATGTTTGTCGACTTTAAACAAATTTTAGACACCATGTCCCCTCGGCTTCCTTTTGGTTTAGCTCAATCCGGAAAATGTTTTAGAAACGAAATTACTCAGGGTCAAAATGTCTTTAGAACTCTAGAGTTTGAACTAGCAGAGTTTGAGTACTACATCAAAAAAGAGGATTGGGAAAAAGAATTTGAGTATTGGAAAAAGGAAGTAGAAAATTTTGCCTTATCCCTAGGAGTTAAAAAAGCTAAACTAAAATGGCGCTCCCAAACCAAAGACGAACTCTCCCACTATTCGTCCAGAACAGAAGACTTAGAATACAAATTTCCTTTTGGTTTTGGCGAGTGGTTTGCTTGTGCTTACCGGACAGACTTTGACCTTAAAAACCACATGGAAAAATCTGGTGTAGATCTTCGCTACACCGACCCTAATACTCAGGAAAAATTTATTCCTCACGTGATTGAACCCACTTTTGGTTTATCCCGCACCATGCTAGTTTTATTGCTTGATGCTTATCACGAAGAAGGGGACAGAGTAGTATTAAAACTTGACCCTAAAATAGCTCCCTATAAAGTCGCTGTCTCACCTCTACTTTCTAACAAAGAAGAGTTGGTTAAAAAAGCCAGAGATATTTTTAAAACTTTGAGCCAAAAATTCTCTTGTAGATGGGATGCTAACGGCAATATCGGCAAACGTTACCGCCGCCAAGATGAAGCCGGTACCCCTTGGTGTGTTACCGTGGACTTTGATTCGTTAAAAGACGACTCGGTTACTGTTCGAGATCGTGACACCATGAAGCAAACTAGAATGAAAATAGAAAAATTATCAACTTATTTTTCATCACACCTCTAAGGTGTGATAGAGGTATCCTATGAAAAAATACTTAAAAATTGCCATTCCTGTATCTATTGTCCTAGTAGTTAGCGGCATCTTCTTTTTGAAAAAGAGTGCAAAAAAAGATGAAACTCCAAAACAAATTGAAACTAGAAAAATAGAACAAATCAATAAATTAGCCATAAAAGAAAGACCTTTTGTTACTCTCTCTCCTCGAACCGATGGTAGAGAAGTTACTTTGAGTGTAGATAGGGTTTTTAATGCCATTGGTGCTGAGTACGAACTCGAGTACCAAACAGACACTTTGATTCAAGGAGTTTTTGGCACCCTAGAATTTAAAGGTCAAGACATGCCTCTAAAAAAAGACCTTCTTTTTGGCTCGTGTTCTAAAGGTAAATGTCGTTACGATGAAGGTGTCACCGGCGGTTCTTTGACCATGAGATTTGAAGGTGGAGATCAGCCGTACACCTTGAAATCAGACTTTAATCTTCAAAACATGGCAGACAAAGAGGGTGTCTTTACCAGTAAAGACCTAAGAGCTACTCTAGACGTTGGCGCTAGTTTGCCATCAAGCTCCTTTGTTCTTGTAGTAAACACCATGGGTTTGCCAGATGAAGTTAAAGAAACCGTAATAACTGGTCCATACGCTTTCCTATCTTCAAGCGATCAAGCGCTTAAAAAGGCTACTATCACTTTTAAATCTAACCAAGATTTAACCGGAGCCAAAATTTTGTTTTGGGATGGGGATGCTTTCAAAGAACTAGAAGGTAAGCTAAGCGAAGGTCAAATTTCCGCCCCAGCTACCGCTCTTGGCACTTTTGTCTTGGTAAAATAATTTTAAACCTTCAAGGACAGTCCTTGAAGGTTAGTCCTTGAAGGTTAAACAAACTCGTTGACATTTGGGCATTATTCGTATTATTTTAAAGTAATGCCCTGGAAAGTTTACTACCTACCAAAAGTTCATAAATACTTACAAAAATTGTCAACAAAGATAGAAGTAAAACAAAAACAGCTATTGAGTTTTTAGAAAAATTCGGCCCTCTAATTAGGCCTCCGTTGAGTAAGAAAATCAAAAGAAATTTATATGAAATAAGAATTAAAGGTCAAGATTCTTATAGAATATTTTATACTAAAATTAAATCAATTTACTACTTAGTACATATGTTTAAGAAAAAAACTCAAAAAATACCCAAGAAAGAAATCAAAGTAGCTCTTGACAGAATTAAACATATAATATAGCATATATGCTATATGACTAAACAAAAATACATTGATTTCAGAGAAGACTTAAATCGTGAACTCAAAGATCCTGAGTTTAAAAAGGAATATCTTAAAATTCAACCAGAATTCGAAGTTACTCGTGCTTTAATTAAAGCACGAATTAATAAGGGTTTAACTCAAAAAAAACTAGCAAAAAAACTAAAAACTACACAATCAGCTATTTCTCGCCTAGAGTCTGGTCGAGCCAATCCAACCGTAGCTTTTCTCCAAAAGCTAGCTGATGCTTTTGATTCATACTTAGAAATCCGTTTCAAACCCCTCGCCACCTAATCAGAGTCTTTTCTTTGCTCAAAGCTGTTTGGTAGCTTATCTGTAAAGTTATACTCTACAAATGGAACCTTAGTTGGACACCCTTGAGCATAGTAAGCACAGGCCTTTACAGGATCAAAGATAAAGGCAGAGTGGGTAAAACATTTTTCTTCACTCGGAGTAGTACAGATAGCAGTTTTACTATCACTATTTTTCCTATCTCTTAGAATATCTTTTAAACCTTCAAGATCACTAGCTTTAGAAACCAATACTTCTGCTCTTTTTTCATGAGTTTTAGACCAAACTTCAAAACTAGGATCAGCATCAAATGAAAGATTTCTATTAGGAAGGGTCAAAAAATGATTAGTTTTAACTTTCCAGTTAGAGATTTTCTCAACAAAATACCTTTCCGGCACCCCCTCTACTCCATAACAATTATTCTTGTCAGAAACTAACATATTGCCACCAATCCTAGGATTAAAAGACTTAATTATCTCTACCGCTTCCTTAGCACTCGAAGCATCAAGAATTAACCTAACATATGGTCTTCTAATATAAGAAACCTGATTTTCAGCCACCCTAACAAAAGTAGACACAAAAGAACCCCCCCCAATCTTCAAGCAATATGCTAGATTTTCAATCAAAGGTAATCGCGTTAGGGTTACCTGCGCTCATGAAGATGAAGTTTGGGGTTTAATTATAAACAGTAAGGCATTATCTAAAAGCCTACAATCTATCTTCGAGCTCACCTGGCAAATGGCCACCCCCATCACAAAAAAAGTGATAAAATCCTGGGGAGATAACGAATTCCTAAAACAAGAAAAGAAGAAAAGTATTCACTAGCAAACTTTTTTAATTTCCTCTAAGCTAAATCCAAAAAACATTACCTGCTTTACAATGCCTTTTGACAAAGTTGGATATATTTTGTGTGGAATAATAATAAAATTTCTCTGAATTCTATAATCTTTAGTTTTTTTAGTTGGATGCTTAAATTTATAAGCATGCTTACCTTTTCCTACTCTTCTTTCTTCAAATCCTAATTTTTTTTAAAGCCTTCACCCATTCCTTATAATTATTGGGAGGGTAAGACATGGTTAGATCTTTTAAGTTGTTGCTAAGTTTATATTCAAATAAGTAAGAGTTGGCACTTTTGGTTTTATCGTTTTACCATTAGGCAAGTTTAATCTCAAAGAATCAAGCATTCTTTTTGCAGTTGCTCTTGGAACATCAAAATAAGTCAAAATTGAATCAAAAATAGCTTCCCTTAACTCTTTATATGTTTCGCCGCTTGCTATAAGTCCAGGATATTTTTTTGACTCAATCCACATACCGCCACCTTTTTCTTTATGGAAAACAAACTCTTGCTCAAAATCGATACATGGAGCCTCGGGTAGGGGACGATTTAATAAATCATGGGCAATAACATCTCTTATATCAAATAAGAAACTATTCAAAAAAGATAACATACAGCAAATTATAGCATTTTTTTTGACTGCTTCCATAGCACTTCAAAAATCTGTCTTTGGGTTTTAGCAATTTCTTTGTTGTGAATCTCTACTCCAAAAAGATCACCTTCAAACAGGTGGTAGAAGGCAAATACGCCATCATAAATATAAGTATCATGGTTAATATCAACAACAGACTTTAAGATAAATCTACATTCATAGAATCGATTATAGTCTTCAACCTTAGTCCACTCACTCATTTTAAGAAATTGATTATTATTTTGAATTTCTCTTGATTTAATCTTCCGTTTAACCACCTCTTTTCTTAGTTTTTCAGCAAATTCCTTACCAACACCATCATTCCAGTCAGCATACCCGTAACCAACAAGTTCACTCTGAGTTTTTAAAGTATTCCACAGCATTTGTTGTAATCCATTTTTACCTCTAAAATACTTGACTTGAGTAGAACCTGACGGTTGATGATTCAGAACCGAAAGCTCTGAAACCAACTTAGGTAACTTTTTTCTCTTCTCTTCCAGTTTAGATTCTTCCTTAGCAATCAAGATATCTAACCTTTCTGGACTAACCGCCCTAGCTTTAAAACGATGTTGATCTAAAATCTCCTCCACTAAGCCAATATTGTTCAACTCCTCCAACACTCTATATATAGTAGTTCTATTTAATTTACTCTCACGAGCCAACTCAACAGGTGTCAATAGATCTCGATTTAATAGAGTTAAATATACCTTAGCCTGTTTTCTATTCAAGCCAAAATCTTCTAATTTTTTCTCTAATTCATTAGTGTTCATCATATCGAACAACAATTATACTTTAAATATCCCATAGTGTAAAGTGGCAGCTAATATATGAAAATATTTATCTTAAGTCCAAACTATAAACAACTAATTGTTGGCAACAAACTAGATGGTAAGCTCGAAAAAACTGGAGATTTAATTGTTGTGAGCAAAATCCAACCACTTGAATCTATCAAAGAATTATTTCAAGGTAATGAGCCAAGAGTGTTAGCTATCGATCCAGATTTTTGTGACTGGAAAGTACCTAATGAAGCAATTAAAAAGATTCCAAATTTAAAGGCTATTTGTCTTCAAACAACTTCTTTTAGCTGGGTTGACATTGAATTCATGAAGAAAATTAATATTCCAGTTATGAACTTAAGAGGATTCTCCTCTATAGCTGTAGCTGAATGGGCCACAATGATGGCTTTAAATGTAGCAAGGAAAATTCCACTAGTCGTTCAAGACAAGTGGAAATATGACTACAATAAACACAAAGGGGTTGAGATTAGAGGTAAAACAGCTGGAATAATTGGTTTGGGTAGTATTGGCACTGCTATTGCAGAGAACTGCAAAGGTTTAGGTATGAAAGTTCAATATTGGTCAAAAAACTCAAAAGATAAAAGATTTGACCCAGTAACCTTAAGCAAGTTAATGAAAACATCAGACTTAATTCTTCCTGCTGTAGCTCAAAATGAAAGGACGAGAGGTTTGATAACTGACAAAATGTTAAAAAGCATGAAGCAAAATGCTATTTTTGTTAGCATAGTTCATAAAATATATAATCATAAATTGCTAGAAAAACTAATTAAGCAAGAAAAAATCTATGGACTTGCTAACGAAGAAGAGGAAACAAACACAGCAAAGACTAAGGGAAATATCTGGACTGGCTTGCAACTGGCATGGTGTACAGAAGACTCAATGAGAAAAAATGCCCATCAATGGGTTGAATCTATTACTGATGCTTCTAAGGGAAAATATACAACCAAAGTGAATTAATTTAAGGTTCCGAACCTTAAATTGTGGTCCCACCAGAATCAACAGCCGCTTTGGAAACCGCCCTGGAAACAATATCTTTCAAACGTTTATCAAACGGCTTAGGCAGGATATACTCCGGTCCAAACTTTAACTTGGTTTTGTAGATTTTTTCAACCTCTGGTGTTGCCGGTTCGTGAGCCAGTTTAGCAATCGCCTTTACCGCCGCTAACTTCATGTCCTCATTAATCTCTTTGGCTCCGGAATCTAAAGCCCCCCGAAAAATATAAGGAAAGCACAAAACATTATTTACCTGGTTTGGATAATCGCTTCTACCGGTTGCCATTATCATCTCCGGCACTGCCGCTTTAGCTACTTGGTAAGCAATTTCTGGATTAGGGTTAGCCATGGCAAACAGAATTGGTTTTTTGGCCATCGACTGAACCATCTCTGGTGTTAACAGGTTCGCTTTTGACACCCCGATAAACACATCCGCCCCTTTAAGAGTTTCCTGGCAAACAGGGGATTGATCAGTTTCTTGAGCAAACTCAGCTTTATACTTATTTACTTCTCTATTAGCAGTAATCAAACCCTTACTATCAAACATAAACAAGTTAGATTTTTTCACTCCCAAAGCAGTAATTAACTTAGCGATAGCAATTCCGGCCGCCCCAGCTCCCGTCATCACCACTTTTACTTCTTCAATTTTTTTATTCACTATCTCCAAAGCATTTAATAAACCAGCCGAAACAATTACTGCCGTTCCATGTTGATCATCGTGAAATACCGGGATTGATAGTTTTTTCTTTAATATTTCCTCAACCACAAAACACTCAGGCGCTTTAATATCTTCCAAGTTAATCCCCCCAAAACTAGGGGAAATAGCTTCAATGATATTAGCTAATTTTACAGGATTTTTCTCATCAATTTCTATATCTACAGCATCAACGCCAGCAAAGTGTTTAAACAAAACTGCCTTACCTTCCATCACTGGCTTTGAAGCCAAAGCTCCAATATCTCCCAAGCCCAAAACCGCCGAGCCATTGCTAACTACTGCCACTAAGTTATTTTTATTTGTATACTGATAGGCTTTTTTAACATCTTTGCTTATCTCCAAACACGGCTCAGCCACTCCCGGAGTATAAGCCAAAGATAAATCATCAACAGATCTAATTGGCTTAGTGATCTTAATCTGTAACTTTCCAGCAGGTTTTCTTGAATGATACTCCAAGGAACTTGTTTTTAAATCGTTCATAGGGTGATATTCTATCATTTTTGCTTCTGCCATGCATATTTTATACACACTCACCATCTTTCGTGAAAACTTGGGGTTGACGTAGTGTGAAAAGTGGTTGAAAATATATCAAAGTGGAAAAAAGTGGGGAAAAGTGGTGAAAACTATGCTAATAGGTAACTATCAAACTAAACTATCCGTCAAAGGGCGAGTAGCCTTTCCTAGTAAGTTAAAAAAGACTCTTGGAAGTAAGTTAATTATAACAGCCGGTTACGAAAAATCTTTGATGATAGTCTCGAAAAATAACTGGCAGTCCGTAGTTGGAGAGATCACTAACCGGCAACTTACCTTAGAACCAGCTCGTGCTACCGATCGTTTTTTACTAGGAAGCGCTTACGAGGTAGAGCTAGACTCTCAAGGTAGATTTATCATTCCTCCTTACTTAAAAAAATACTCGGGGCTTGAAGAAGAAGTTGTCTTCATCGGAGTAGGTAATCGAGTCGAACTCTGGAGTTTAAGTAAGTGGCAAGACTATGAACAGTATCTAGATAAAAACATCGAAAAACTCGGCCAAAAATTATCTGAAACTCAAAATGGATAAATACATTCACCAATCAGTTCTGCTTAAAGAAAGTATAGATCTACTAAATATTAGGCCAAAAAAGGCCTACCTTGACTGTACTCTGGGTTCCGGAGGTCACTCAGTTGAGATCTTAAAGAAAGGAGGCAAGCTATACGGACTTGATGTAGACCCTGAGGCGATTAAGCGTGCCGAAACACGAATTAATCAGACCTGCCCAGGTGCTTTTTTTAAACTAAAACTTGGTAACTTCTCCAAGCTAAAAGAGCATGCTCAGGAGTTAAAGCTAACATCACTTTCCGGAATTTTAATGGATCTTGGGCTTTCCAGTGATCAGCTGGAGTACAAAGACAAAGGCTTCTCTTTTCAAATAGATTCACCTTTAGATATGAGAGCAGATCATAGTCTCGGGGTTACCGCCGAAGATCTAGTAAATGGCTTATCAAAAAATGAACTTACTAAACTCTTTAAAAAGTACGGTCAGGAACAGTATGCTTTGGCAATTGCTAATCATATTATTTTACGACGTAAACAGTCACCAATCACTACAACCCTAGAGTTAGCTAATCTTGTCAGCAAGGTTAAAAAAAGAACAGGAGCCACTCATCCAGCCACCAAAGTCTTTCAAGCTCTAAGAATTGCTGTCAACGACGAACTCAATAGCCTTGAAACTGCTTTGCCTCAAGCTTTTGATCTACTTGAAAAAAATGGCAAATTGGTAGTTATATCCTTTCACTCTTTGGAAGACAGAATTGTAAAAACTTTTATCAAAGACCAACCTAGTTTAAAAAATCTAACAATAAAACCAATCACTCCAAGCGATCAAGAGTTAACTAAAAACCCTCGAGCAAGAAGCGCTAAATTGAGAGCTGCAACAAAAATATGACTACTTTAGAAAAAAAATATCATGATCAAGTTAGCAAAAAATGCAAAACTTGTTTAGTTGCTTCACTTGCTTTAGTTTTTTCACTAAGTCTAGTTAAGATGGTTTCTTCAAATAGAGCTTCAACTTGGGGTTCTGACTTAAGTAAAATTAAACTCGAAACTCAAAATTTAAAGAAAGAAAACATGGCTTTGCGATCTCAGTTGGCTCAAAAATCCGGTGGCTTACACCAGTTATTAATAGAAGCAGAAGAAAAAGGCTTTACTTCCAAACTTACCTACAAATACTTCTCTAAAGGTCAAAAAGTGGCTCAGAACTTGCCATGAACCCTAAGTGGCGTTTACTTTTTTTAAACATTATCTTTTCCTTTATTGGATTTTTATTACTAGCCCGTCTTTTCTACTGGCAAGTTCTAGCTTCAGA
Organism: uncultured bacterium; assembly: GCA_963980215.1. GTDB lineage: Bacteria > Patescibacteriota > Microgenomatia > UBA1400 > CG1-02-47-37 > CAXBYZ01. The sequence goes on from CAXBYZ010000003.1 coordinate 29,522, forward strand.
TAAGTTAGTGAACTTAGCCTCCCTCCAACAACACACTACCATCGAAGTATCAGCCAAAAGAGGAGAAATTCTTGCCTCAGATGGTAGTTTTCTGGTTGCCAATCAACCAGCTTACTTTGCTTACTTAAAAAGAGATCAAGATAAAGCCTTGCCTACTAAATTATCAGAATCTATAGCCCCCATCATTTATTCATCAGTTACCAACTCTGCTACTCCATCTTCACGCTTAACTTCAAAAGACAAAGACATATTAATAAAAAAAGCTGAAGATATTATCAAAGACAGATTGTTAAATGAAAAAATTCAATGGATTCCTTTAGCCAGGAAAATAACCGATGAACAAAAAAACAGTCTTGAGTCTCTAAACTTTCCAGAAATCTCTTTTGAAGAAGAACAATCTAGGCTATATCCGGAAAGCTCAATGTCAGCTCACTTGCTTGGATTTGTTGGATCCAATGAACAGGGAGGTGATCAGGGTTTTTATGGTCTAGAAGGTTACTATCAGCGTGAGTTGGCCGGTCGACCCGGTATTATTAAACAGGAAAAAGATGCTTTTAATCAACCAATTCTAATGGGAGAGTACTTAACTCAAAACAAAAAAGACGGTCGCCAACTCCAACTTTATTTAAATAAAAGTATTCAATTTATGATAGAAACTAAATTGGCAAAAGCTATTCAACAATTTGGAGCCAAGTCTGGTTCTATTTCAGTCATGGACCCATATACTGGAGCAATCATTGCCATGGCCTCTCTTCCCTCATACGATCCCCAAGAATTTTCAAGATTTGAACCAAATCTTTTCTTGAATCCCATTGTTTCAGACGCTTTTGAGCCAGGTTCAATCTTTAAGGTTTTGGTTATGGCTGCAGGTTTAGATGCCGGTGTCATCAAAAAAGACACCAGGTGTGATATTTGTGACGGCCCATTAAAAATAGATAAATACACCATCAATACCTGGGATAATAAATATCGAGCTGACTCAAACATGACAGATGTCTTAGTTCACTCAGACAATGTTGGGATGGTTTTTATTGGACAAAAAATTGGGCTTAATAAGTTCTACGACTACTTTGATAAATTTGGCTTTACCGAAAAAACTGGAATTGATCTTCAGGATGAAGTCGTTCCAGTTCCTAGAGAAAAGAAAAAATGGAGTTATGTCGATCTTGCTACTGCTAGTTTTGGCCAAGGATTTGTAGCTACCAACATGCAGCTACTTCAGTCAGTTTCTGTTATTGCCAATGGAGGTAACTTAGTAGAACCCCGTATCGTTAGTAAAATAATCAGTCCCATTAAAGAAACTACCATCCCTGTAAAAATAAAACATCGAGTTATTTCAGAAGAAACAGCCAAGATAGTTACAGATATGATGGTTGCTTCAGCTAAAGAAGGTGAGGCCAAATGGACCAGCGTTCAAGGCTACAACATTGCTGGAAAAACTGGTACAGCTCAAGTAGCTTACGAGGGTAAGTACGAGGAAGAGAAAACAAACGCTTCATTTATTGGTTTTGCCCCGGCAAAAAATCCCAAATTTACCATGCTAGTTACTCTGAAAGAACCATCCACTTCTCAATGGGCTTCAGAAACAGCTGCCCCCCTTTGGTTCTCAATTGCTCAAGATCTACTTAATCACTTTAATGTTGTTCCAGAAAAATAATAATAAATTTAGGGTAAAATATAGCTTATGTTGTCAAAGGCTAGAAAACTGATACCAAATCCCCTCGTCAACACTTTTTGGCATCTACCAAAAGCTATTTTAGCAAACCTCTTTTACGGCTTCCCTTCAAGAAAATTGACCATCATAGGTATCACCGGGACTTCTGGTAAAACTACTACCGCTCTACTCACTTACCATGTACTAAAAAAAGCCGGATTCAGGGTTGCTCTCATATCAACAATTTCTGCCAAGATAGGGGATCAAGAAATAGATATTGGCCTTCATGTTACCAACCCAGATCCTTTTCCTCTCCAAAAACTTTTAAAAGATATTTACAAACAAGGCTTTACTCACCTAGTTCTTGAAACTACCTCTCACGGTCTTGATCAGCATCGAGTTTGGGGAGTTAACTTTACTTACGGAATTCTAACCAACATCGCTCACGAACATCTTGATTACCACAAAACTCTAGAAAACTACCAAAAGGCCAAGTTAAAGTTAATCAAAAAATCTAAAATCGCTGTCATCAATAAATCAGATAAATCATATCAGTTAGCCACAAAAGCTAGCTCAAAAAAAATCATTGAGTTTGATCACCTTAGCCACTTTACTTCTAAAAACTTAATTGGCTCTTTTAATCAAGCTAATATTTCTGCTACAACAGTAGTTGCTAAAGATTTAAAAATTCCTATCAACACTATTAAAAAAGCTATCTCATCTTTCCCAGGTATCCCTGGCAGAATGGAAGTTATCCAATCTAAACCATTTACCATTATTATCGACTTTGCTCACAAACCAGACGCTCTAGAAGCTGCATTAAAATCACTAAGAAAAATGACTAAAAATAAAGTTATTTCTGTCTTTGGTTGCGCTGGTCTAAGAGACACCTTAAAAAGACCAATCATGGGTGGCATCGCTTCCAAGTTATCTGACATCACTATCATTACTGCCGAAGATCCAAGAATCGAGAAAGTTACAGATATAAATGATGCTATTGAATCAGGCTTTATCAAGAAAAAAACCAATAAACTATACAGAGAACCAGATAGACAAAAAGCCATTAACTTAGCCATCAATCTAGCCAAACCAGGGGACATAGTCGCTCTCTTTGGAAAATCCCACGAAAAATCTATGTGTTTTGGTACAATAGAACATCCTTGGTCAGAGCACCAAGCCGTCAATAAAGCTTTAAAATCACGACAAAATAAATCATGAAAGACATCACCGCCATCATCTTGGCCGCAGGCAAGGGAACCAGATTAAACAGTAGTGATAAAAACAAGGTTGTTAGAGAAATAAACAACAAACCCATGATCTGCTACACCACAGATCTTTTAAAAAATCTTGGAGTCACAGAAACTGTAGTTGTAGTTGGCTTTAGAAAATCATCAGTTATTAGTGTTCTTGGTGATAACTACACTTACGCAGTTCAAGAAGAAGCCTTAGGTACTGGCCATGCACTCAAGGTTGCCTTTCCAAAAGTATCTAAAAAAACTAAAATAATTTTAGTTTTAAACGGTGATGACTCTGCTTTCTATAAAACCAAAGACATCAAAGATTTAATTAACACTCACCGTAAAACCAAATCAGACATGACTCTAATAACAGTTGTTAAACCCAAACCCAATCACTTTGGTAAAGTTGTTCGAGATAAAAATAATCAAATCCAAGCTATTGTTGAGTTTAAAAACGCCAGCGATCAACAGAAAGAGATAAAAGAAATCAACACCGCTACTTATTGTTTTAGCTATCAATTTTTAGATAAATATCTAAAAAAAATCAAAAAAAATACTATTTCCCACGAATATTACTTAACAGATTTGCTTGAAATCGCTATCAAAAACAAAAAGAAAGTTTCAGCCGTCAAATTAAAATCTAATAGATTTCAGGGTATTAACACTTTAGGTGAGCTGAAAGTTGCTAACATTAAAATGAAAGGACTGATATGAAAAGCATCACCGCAGTTATCCTAGCCGCTGGCGAAGGTAAAAGAATTAAACCCCTAATCACCCCCAAAGGTCTATTCTCTTTCTTGGGTAAGCCAATGGTTTCTTGGCACATAGAAGACTTGACTCAAGCAGGCATAGAAAATATTGTCATTGTAGTTAATCCTAAAGCTAAAAAAGATTTTGAGGAAAAACTTCCATCAGGAATTAAAATAGTAACTCAAAAAGATCCAAAAGGCATGGCCGATGCTCTGCTGTCTGCTACACCTAGCATTGAAACTGATTCGGTCATCATCATCAATGGTGCTGACTTACTATCTACATCAGCTCTTACTGAATTTACAAATCACGTCAAGACTAACGACCCAGATATTCTAATCTCTGGCCTAAAACTAGACCACTATCTACCTGGTGGTTACTTTAAATTAGAAGATGGTAAACCAGTAGCTATTATTGAAAAACCAGGTGAAGGTAAAGAGCCCAGTCCCTACTTTAATATTGTCCTACATTACCTAAAAAATGTTAATGACTTTGTCAAAACTCTAAAAACTACTAAATCAGAAGATGACGATGTTTACGAAAAATCTTTATCCAAGCTAATGGCTGGTGGAAAAGTAGACATGTTTAGCTACTCAGACTACTTTTCTCAAATAAAGTATCCTCACCAAATTCTAGACATGGTAGATCTATTCTTAACTAGCAGGCTAAACAATCAATCTACCATCCACCCTACCGCCAAAATCATGGAGGGGGCAGTGATTAAAAACTCCTACATCGGCAAGAATGTAGTTATTGGCAATAACTGTTTGATCAGAGACTCTATCATCGAAGCAGATAGTGTAGTCGGCTACAACACCGAGATTGCCAGAAGCTACGTTGGCCCAAAATCATACTTTCACTGCAACTACGTTGGAGACTCCATTATCGAAGGCTCTACCAACATGGGTTCGGGTTCAAGATTAGCCAACTTAAGATTTGATGAGAAAGAAATAGGCGGCACTGGTAAAAAGAAATTTGGAGCCGTTTTAGCCCTTGGTGCTAAAACCGGTATTAATGCTTCACTCATGCCAGGAGCAATAGTGGTAGCCAATGGAATTGTTGGTTCTGGAGAAGTTTACTATGGACCTAAAAAAAATTAACTCGATTCACTTTACTGGCATCAAGGGTGTTGGTATGACCGCCTTGGCTTTATGCGCCCAAGATTTGGGTAAAAAAGTTAGCGGTAGTGACACTGATGAAATTTTTCCTACAGACAAAGTTTTAAAACAAAGAAAACTTAAACCAAAAGTTGGATTTAAAGAAAGTAATCTACCCAAAAAACTTGATTTTCTCATTCACACCGGAGCTCACGGTGGCTCAACTAACTTGGAAGTTATCACCGCCCAGAAAAGAGGTATCCCCACCCTCAATTTAGCTCAAGGTTTAAAACTATTTACCAAAGACAAACAAGTTATAGCTGTTGCCGGAGTTGGAGGTAAATCCACCACTTCATCTATGCTCGCAGTTTTGCTAGACTCAGCTGGATTACTCCCTAGTTTTTCTGTTGGAGTTGGTAGTATTAAAAACTTGGATGCCCCCGGCAGATTTAGTAAAAAATCAAAATTTTTTGTAGTCGAAGCCGACGAGTATGTAGCTGATCCCACAGCAGATAAAACCCCTCGCTTTCACTACCTAGACCCTTCAATCGCTATCCTCACTAATATTGAACACGATCACCCAGACGTCTATCCAACTATAGAAGATATCTTTGCTGCCTACAAAATTTTTATTAGTAATGTTCCTCACAATGGAGCTATTATTGCCAATATAGATAATCAAGGTATTAAAAAATTTATCAAAACAATAGATAAGCCTGTCACCACTTACGGCTTCTCACCTCAAAGCGATTGGCAAATTACCAAAACTCACCACGCTGATCAAAAACAATTTTTTAACTTAAAAACTAAAGGAATCGAGTGGCCACAAATGGTCTTAAATGTTCCGGGAGCTTACAATGTCTTAAACGCCACCGCAGCTGTCATTGCTGCTCATCAGCTGGGAGTTAAGCCGGACAAGATCAAAGCCGGCTTAAAAAAATTCCAAGGTTCCAGTCGTCGTTTTGAATTTAAGGGAGAAGTCAAAGGCATTCTTCTTTACGATGACTATGCTCACCACCCCATCGAGATTGCTAGCTTACTTAAAGCAGCCAAAAACTGGTTGCCAGACAGAAGAATAATTGCTGTCTTTCAATCTCACACCTTTAGTCGTACTAAAACTTTGCTTCAAGAATTTTCAAAAAGCTTTAAGCATGCTGACACTGTTTTAATCAATGACATCTTCTCTTCAGCTAGGGAAACAGACAACTTAGGTTTAACTGGACAAATCTTTGCAGATTCAGTCAAAAAACATCACCCAAAAGTTAAGTACTGTAGTGGCAAAAGCCAAACAATTAAGCACTTGGTTGACCATAGTTTAAAAGGTGATGCTATATTTACCATTGGTGCTGGCAACAACTTTCTTTGGCACCAAGATATTATCAAGGCTCTAAAAAAAAGATGACTCTAGATATCAAGAAAAACCAACCACTAAAAAACCACACCACTTTTAAAGTTGGTGGTCCAGCCGAGTACTTTTATGAAGCTAAAACAAGAGAAGATTTGATAAAAGCTATTGCTTACGCTAGAGACAAAAAAATTCCCTTCATGATTTTGGGAGCCGGCAGTAACATCCTGGTTTCAGACAAGGGTCTTAAGGGTTTAGTCATCAAGAATCAGGTCTCAAAGATCACTGTTCTAAAAGATGGCTTGGTTGAGATAGATAGCGGAGTTCGTCTCCCCTTGGCTATATTTTCTCTTTTAAACCAAGATTTAACCGGGCTTGAGCACTTTGTTGGTATTCCTGGAACCATTGGTGGCGCCACCTACATGAACATCCATGGCGGTAATAAATTTTTTGCCGATTACATAGTCTCAGCTAAAATTTTAGATGAAAATAATCAAGTAAAAACAGTAGATAATAACTACTTTAACTTTAAGTACGATTACTCAAAACTACATGACAATAATCACATCCTCCTATCTGTTATTTTAAAACTAAAGCCAGAGCCTGGACAAAAAGCCAAAACTTCAGCCCAAGAAAAACTAAAAAATAAAAGCCATCATCCTCAAAAATCCGCCGGCTGCATCTTTCAAAACTTAACCAAAGAAGAGCAAAAAAAACTAAAGCTACCATACCCATCAATTGGCTACATTATAGACAAAGTCTTAACCTTAAAAGGTACTACTATTGGTGATGCCAGCATATCAACTAATCACGCCGGTTTTATCGAAAATTTAGGTCAGGCCACAGCTAGTGATATATTAAAACTAATTAATCTCATAAAAACCAAAGCCAAACAAAAACTGGATCTAGACTTAAAACTAGAAATTGAAACTTTAGGATTTTAAATATGGAAAAACTTATCATTAAAGGAGGAACTCCGCTAAAAGGTGCAGTTAAGCTCTGTGGAGCTAAAAACTCCTCATATAAACTCATGATTGCCTCACTTTTGTGTTCTCATGAAAATCGTCTTTTAAATTTGTCTCGTATTGCTGATGTTGACTTGGTTAAGGACATTATCAAAAGACTAGGGGCCAAAGCTTACTCTGCTGGGGACAGAACCATGTTTATCAATGCTAAAGATATAACTAATTCAGTTATACCTCAAGATCTTGGCGAAGCTTCCCGGGCTTCCAGTATGTTTATTGCTCCCTTGCTAGCTAGATTAAAGCAAGCCACCGTTCCTCTCCCTGGGGGAGATAAAATTGGTAAGAGGCCCTTGGGTTGGCACTTTGATGGTTTAAAAGCCATGGGGGCAAACATTAAAGTTGAAAACAATACTTTGAAAGCTAGTTGTGATTCTTTACACGGTACTGACTTTACTTTTCCCAAGAACTCACACACCGGCACCGAGACTTTGATCATGGCCGCTACTCTGGCCACCGGCACTACCACCCTAAGAAACGCTGCCCTAGAACCAGAAATAGATGACTTAATCGAGTTTCTAAATAAGATGGGGGCAGATATCAAAAGAGAGCCTAGTAGAGTTATTAAAATTAATGGTGTCAACAACCTAAAGCCAGTCATTCACCAAGTTATGCCAGATAGAAACGAAGCTGTTTCTTATGCTATTGCCGGGGTAGTTACCAAGGGAGATATCATCATTGAAAATGCCAACAAAAACCACTTGGATATATTTTTAGAAAAACTAAAGTTGGCTGGAGTTGGTGTTGAAATAGACAAGTATGGCATTAGAGTTTACTACCAAGAAAACCTTAAAGCCGTAGACATCACCACCAAACCCCATCCAGGATTTATGACAGATTGGGCTCCTCTTTGGTCAGTTTTAGCCACTCAGCTGAATGGACCTTCAAAAATAGTAGAAACAATCATGAGTTCTCGTTTTCAATTTGCCAAAGATTTAAAGAGCATGGGGGCCAAGATTGACTTCTTTGACCCAAAGCCAAAAGATCCAGAAAAGTTTTACAACTTTAATCTAGAAGATGATGACCCAAGCAATTTTCATGGTATGACCGTCACTGGGCCAACTCCACTAAAAGCCATGAACACAAAAGTAACTGACATTAGAGCTGGAGCTACTTTGGCTCTAGCTGGCCTTACCGCTACTGGCACATCTACCCTTACTGGTCTGGATCACATTGATCGTGGTTACGAAGATTTTGCTGGTCGTTTATTACAACTAGGAGCTAAACTCAAAAGAGTAAAAATATAATATATGTGTGGAATTTTTGGTTTAGTTGGTGGCAAAAAAAATGCCGCTCAAGTAGTTATTAATGGTTTAAAAAAGTTAGAGTATCGTGGCTACGACTCTTGGGGTATTGCCGTCAGGGCCAAAGACACAATAAAAGTAGAGCGGCAGGTTGGAAAAATAGGTCAGGCCAAAACTACTCTACCCAAATCAAACCTTGGTTTAGGCCACACTCGTTGGGCCACTCATGGCGGGGTTACCATTGGCAACGCTCACCCTCACTTGGATTGTCAGAAAAAACTTTGTCTAGTTCACAACGGTATCGTTGAAAACTTTCGCCCCTTAAAAGAAAAATTACTTAAAAATCATCATTTTTCTTCAGAAACAGATAGCGAGGTTGCCTTGCACCAAATTGAAGAAAATCACAAAACTATGAGCTTATTAAAAGCGGTTAAAACTACCTTTAAGCAAGTTCACGGCATGAACGCCTTGATTGTCTTAAACTCAAAAAAAGATGAGTTAATCGCAGTTAAAAATGGCTCACCTCTAACCATTGGACTCACCAAAGACACTACCTACATCTCTTCAGATGTTTGGTCACTCCTCGATCACACCTCTAAGGTGATATTTCTGGAAGACAATCAGTTAGCTCACTTAACTCCAGGCAAAGTCTCTATTACCAACCTTAAAACCAATAAAAAGATTAAACCAAAAGTGACCAAGCTTAACTGGCAGTCAGAGCAGAGCCGCTTGGGTAAATTTCATCACTACATGCAAAAAGAAATTGCCGACCAACCCAAAGTGATCGATAATTTAAGCAGATTAGACAAAGATACTCTTCAGTTTTTGGTTGATTCCATTATTATCTCATCCGAGACCTATATTTTAGGTTGTGGTACTGCCTACTACGCCGCTCTCTTTGGTGAGTACTTATTTAATCTAAATGGGATTAAAGCCCAATCGATCATTGGCTCAGAGTTTAAAAAATACCAAAAACTTTTATCCAAAGAAGATGTTTTTTTGATGTTGTCACAAAGCGGTGAGACCATCGATGTAGTCGAGGCTGTTAATCTGGCTAAGCTCAAGAAAATGAAAGTTTTGTGCCTAACTAATGTCTTGGGTTCAACTCTATATAGAAAGTCCGACCACCAGCTTTTACTTCAAGCTGGCCAAGAAGTAGCTGTAGCTTCAACCAAGGCTTTTACTGCCAAGCTAGCTATCCTAATTCAACTAGCTTACCAAGCAAGAGGTGATTTAAAAACAGGCCAAAACTTAATTCGTCGATCGGCTAAAGCAGTCACCAAGATGCTTGCAAAGTCATACCAAGAAAAACTAATTAATTTAGCTAAAAAACTAAAAGACCAAGACAGACTTTTTGTTGTGGGTAGACAGTTGTCTTACCCAATAGCTTTAGAAACCGCTCTAAAAATTAAAGAAGTCAGCTACATTCATGCCGAGGCCCAAGCCGGTGGGGAGCTAAAACATGGCCCAATTGCTTTAATTGACCAAGGCACACCTTGTATTGTTATAGCTCCCAAAGACGATACTTTTACAGACATGATCTCGGCTGCACATGAGCTAAAAGCTAGAGGTGGTTTTATCATTGGTGTTTCACCTAAAAACAATCCGGTTTTTGACGTTCATCTTAAGGTAGAAGACTTAAAAGAAGCCACCGCAATCCTAAACACAGTTATTGCCCAGAGCCTAGCTTATTACTTGGCTGTAGTCCGCGGCCTAAATCCAGACAAACCCAGAAATCTGGCTAAATCCGTCACCGTAAAGTAAAATAATCAAATTATGATAGTTGTTGATGTTGAGACCACCGGTATAGATCCAACCAAGCACGGCATAATCGATATTGCAGCCCGTGATTTTAATAATCCAACAAATACTTTTCACTGTGAGTGCCAGTTAAAATTAGGTGCCAAGATAAACCAAAAAGCTCTAGAGATAAACGGTTTTACCAAAGAAGAAATCACCGACCCTAAAAAACCAACTCTAAAACAAGCTGTTAGTAGATTTTTAAAGTGGAGTAAAAAAATTGAAGACAGAACCATTGCCGGCCACAACCCAGATTTTGATATAAATTTCTTACACCACTCAGCTAGACTATGTGGTTTAAAGTGGAACCTTGGTCATCGTAAAGTGGATCAACACAGCATCATCTATCAGCTAGCTTTAAAAAAAGGCATCAAGATTCCCTTAACCAAGAAAAAAATATCTGGCTTTAACTCAGATGTCATTATGGATTTTGTTGGCTTACCAGTAGAACCCAAACCCCACAAAGCATTAAACGGAGTCACTTGGGAAACCGAAGCCCTCTCTAGACTTATTTACGCCAAAAACCTTCTCCCTCAATTCAAAGAATTCAAACTACCAAGTCATCTGAGTTAGAATAAATTTTTCAATAATTTCCCCACCCGTCAATTGGTTGACTGGTGGGGAAGTAAAAATTATCACCATTCTGGTACAATATACCGGTGAAAGATAAACAACAAAAAATTGTAGTTATTGGCGGGGGCACAGGCAGTTTTGTCCTCCTCTCTGGTCTAAAACAATACCCAGTCGAGCTAACCGCCATAGTTCCAGTTACCGATGACGGTGGCTCTACCGGAAGACTCAGGGACGAGTTTGGATTTTTACCAGTCGGGGACATGCGTCAGTGTTTAGCTGCCCTAGCTTCGGAAAATGGTCTACTTCGTCAACTCCTCCTCTATCGTTTTGAAAAGGGAGAAGGTTTAAGGGGTCACAATCTTGGTAACCTTATCCTAACCGCCCTAGAAGATTTGGTTGGCTCTGAGCCAGAGGCCATAGAAGCCGCTGCCAAGATATTTAGACTAAAAGGAAAAGTCTTACCTATTTCTAGTCAATTAGTTAAATTGGTCGCCGAATACTCCACCGGTAAAAAAATTATCTCCGAGCACAACATTGAAACCTATAAACTTAAAGAAAACGAAACAATTAGAAAACTCTACACTACTCCAAAAGCAAGCATTAATCCAAAAGCCAAAAAAGCCATCAACGAGGCTGACTTAATTATCCTAGCTCCCGGTGACCTATACAACTCAATCATCACCAATCTTATAATTTCCGGAACCAAGAAAGCCATTATTCAATCAAAAGCTAAAATCGCCTACATAGTTAACCTAATGACCCTCACTTCTCAAACTCACAACTTCACCGCCAAAGACCACCTAAACGAGATCGAAAAATATATAGGTAGGAAAGTAGATAACATTCTACTCAACAACCAACCCATTCCAGCCAACATCATCAAAGCTTACCAAAAACTAGCCGAGCACCCTGTCCAAGATGACTTGAGCCAAGATAAAAGAGTAGTCAGGCAAGCACTCTTAGCTGACTCAGATTACCAAAAACCAAAAAGCGACTCCCTAAAACGAAGCCTTCTTCGCCACGACCCAAATAAACTCGCCAAAACCATCGTTAATCTTGTTTAATCATGTCGAGAAAATTATCAATATTTACTTGTCATAATAATAAAAAATACTCATACAAAAAATCTCGACCATCTCAATTAACCTACACTCTACCCATAAACATAAAACACTCAATTGAACTTAATTCACCAGCTCATGTTGGCCCTCACTCTGAAGCCATTGACTATATTATTCCTGTTAACACTCCTGTTTTAGCCGCTGCCAGTGGCAAAGTTATTGAGATAATTGACAATTACTCAATTCCCTTTCTATTTAGAATTCAAGGAAGTTACTGGCCAACTAGATTATTCAGAGGCAGAATGAACTATATAACCATTGCTCACAAACAAAAAAATATTGAAGAATTTACTTTTTACGCACACTTGAAAAAAGGAAGCCTAGAAGTTTCCTTAAATGAAACAGTCAAAAAGGGACAAGTTATTGCTAAAACTGGATGGTCTGGATGGATGGACAAACCACACTTACACTTTGTTGTTTACACTCAAGATGCTCTAGATTATCCAAAAGAAAATCATGAAAGTTTGATCCCAAAATGGCAAACCCAATCCTAATTTCTATCTCTCCCAATATTACAAAAGACGATGTTTTATTAGCTCTAAAAACTATCTTTACGCCTCAAAGTTGGCAACAAGGCTCAGCTAGCAAACTTTTATCCCAAAACCTCAAAAAAATATTAAAGCAAGATTATTGCTGGCTACTTAACCTTGGCAGAACCGCCCTTCAACTAGGCCTAGAAGTTTTAGAACTTAAATCTACCGACGAAGTTTTATGCCAAGCCTTCACTTGCGTCGCTGTGCCAAATGCTATTAAGGCAGCCGGTGCTAAGCCAGTCTATATCGACACTATCAAGAATGGCTTTAATCTAAGCATTTCTGATCTAACCAAAAAAATCACTAAAAACTCCAAAGTTTTAATTATCCAGCACACTTTTGGTAATCCAGACGACATCGACAAAATAAAAAACATCTGCAAAAAACACAATCTCACCCTAATTGAAGATTGCGCTCACTCTTTGGGCGTTAACCATAAAGGCAAGTCAGTTGGCAGTTTTGGAGATTTAACCATGCTTAGCTTCGGTAGAGACAAAGTTATCTCCTCTGTATTTGGTGGCGCCTTACTAGCCAGCAACAAAGATCTAGCTAAAAAAATAGATAAGCGCTATAACTCCCTAAACTACCCATCTTTATCTTGGATCAAAAAACAATTACTACACCCGATTATTACCGGCCTAATCAAACCAATTTACTTTACTCTTGGTAAATACTTAATGTTTATTTATCAAAAAAGCTCTCTTCTAACTTGGCCAGTTCTAGCTAAAGAAAAGCAAGGCCAATCTGGATTTAAAATCAAAAAAATGCCCAATGCTTTATCTATTCTGGCTAACCACCAACTAGAAAAACTGGAAGCCTTAAACCAAAGACGACAAAAAATCGTCAAACTTTATCATCAAATATTCGAGGTTACGAACCTCGAATATTTTCCCTTGCTTAGGTATCCAATCTTGGTAAATAATCCAGAGAGAGTAATCAAAAAAGCCAAACAAAAAAAGATATTACTAGGAGATTGGTACCGTCCTGTTATTGCTCCCAGTGGCGTAGATCTAAAGATAATTGGCTATAAATTAAACTCTTGCCCCAATGCCGAAACAGTCTCAAAAAAAATAATTAATCTTCCGACTTTAATTACCAAAAGTCAGGCTCAAACACTAATTAATCTGATTTATGATCACCGCTAAAGAAATAACCAAAAAATCACTCTGGGAAGACTTTTTGCTAGCGTCTAATCAAGCTAGCTTCTTGCAATCTTGGAACTGGGGACAATTTCACCAGAACTTAGGTCATAAAATAACTAGACTTGGATTTTATGACAGTAAGAAACTAATTGGCCTTAGCCTACTAATAAAGATCAAAGCCAAGAGAGGATCTTACCTTGAGTGTCCAGCTGGCCCAGTTTGCTCATATAAAAACAAAACCACCTTGAAGCAAATTATTAGATTAATTAAGGATCAAGCAGTTAAGGAAAACACTAGTTTTATAAGAATTAGACCCAATGCAATCGAAACCAAAGAAAACTTAGCCTTATTAAAGCAACTTGGTTTACATCCTTCACCCATGCACCTCCACGCCGAAACTACTTGGGTTCTAGATCTAAAACCTAGTCATGAAGAACTTTTAAGGCAAATGAGAAAAAACACTCGCTACGCTATCAAGAAGTCAAGCAAGCTAAATATTTTAGTCACCAGTTCCCTAGACTCAAAAGATGTTAATTTACTTTACAAGCTTCAGCTAGATACAGCTAATCGCAATAAATTTATCCCTTTCTCAAAAGACTATTTTTTATATCAGTTAAACGCTTTTAAAACCGACAATCAAATTCAACTACTCAAAGCAAAGTATAAAGGAGAACTTCTAGCCATCTCCTTTATCATTTTCTATAAGGATGAAGCTACATACCACTACTCCGGCTCTAGCTCTAAACAAAGAAACATCCCGGCTTCATACGCTCTTCAGTGGGCTGCAATTAAAGAGGCCAAAAGGAGAGGTCTTAAGCGTTATAATTTTTGGGGAATTACCAAGGGCAGCCAAAGAGACCACCGTTTCTCTGGAGTCACTCTATTTAAAAAAGGTTTTGGGGGTTATCAAGTCAATTACCTGAAAGGTCATGATCTACCAATTAAGAAAATTTATTGGTTAACTTACATTTTTGAGACTATAAGAAGAAGACTTCGTCATCTATAATACTTGTATGGCTCTCTTACTTGGACTCCTAATCTTCTCATTTACCATCACAGCCATCAGCTTAGTGCCATTTATCAACTTACTTTATAAACTTAAATTTACTCGTAAAGCTCAAATCACCAAAGACGCTTTTGGCAAAAAAACTCCAATCTTTGATAAATTCCACAAACACAAAAAAGGCACTCCGGTTGGCGGGGGATTTTTGATGATCTCTGTCATTACCCTTCTCTTTTTCCTCCTCTTCCCTCTAGCTAAGTACTTAGGGGTTTTTGTTACCAATGTTTACCCAGTAAAAGAAGAAATTCACATTATCTTTTTTACATTTATCTCATTTGGTTTACTAGGTCTTTACGACGACATCATGAAGTTTTTTAACTTCAAGCAAACTGGTTTCTTTGGTCTTCGAATGCGCCACAAGCTTGTTATCCAATGGATTCTAGCTTTAATTATTGCTTTTCTTATGTACCTAAATCTTGGAATAGATATTCTATACGTTCCTTTTTTCCAAACCTTTAACTTGGGTTGGGTTTTCATTCCTTTTGCCGCTACTACTATCGTAGCTTTTGCCAATGCAGTCAACATTACCGATGGTCTAGACGGTCTAGCCAGCGGTGTATTAATGATCGCTCTGTTTGCTTTTTGGTTTCTCTCTGCATCTATTCTAGATACCCCTCTCTCATTTTTCCTTGCTCTTTGGATAGGTAGCATCATCGCTTTCTTGTACTTTAATGTCTATCCAGCTCGTATTTGGCTAGGAGATGTTGGTGCCTTATCTTTTGGAGCCACCTTTGCTGTGGTCGGACTACTCTTAGGCAAAGTCATGGCTTTAATCATTATTGGCGGCATTTTTGTCGCTGAAATTTTATCAAGCGCCATCCAACTTTTATCAAAAAAAATTCTAAAAAAGAAGGTTCTCCCAGTCGCCCCTCTCCATCTATGGCTTCAACTCTTGGGCTGGGAAGAACCAAAAATTGTCACTAGGGCAATCTTGGCCAGTATCATGATGGCAGTTTTTGGTGTTTGGTTAGCAGTAATTTAAATGAAAGCCAGACCAATAGGAGTTATCGACTCAGGCCTCGGAGGATTAAGCATCTTAAACACTCTAACCCCGATTCTTAAGAATGAGAAATTTATCTATCTAGCTGATCATCAATACTGCCCTTACGGAGACAGAACCAGTAAGCAGATAAATCAACGATTAGTAGCTATTACTAACTTTCTTTTAGAAAAAAACTGTAAACTCGTCGTCGTTGCCTGTAATACGATTACCACCACATCGATCAACTTCTTGCGATCAATCTATCCAGCAATTTTTTTTGTTGGTACGGTTCCAGCCATCAAACCCGCTATTGAAAAAAACCTAAAAGAAAACATTATTGTCTTGGCTACTCAAAAAACAGTCAGTAGTGAATACTTTCAAGAAATGATCTTTAATCTAGATAAAAAAGGAAAAGTCCACGGTATCGCCTCTCCAGGTTTGGTTGAGTCTATTGAGTCCGGAAACTTAAAAATAATCAAACAACAAATAAACAAGATTATAAAAAACATCAAAGCAAACTACAGTGCAATAGTTTTGGGTTGCACTCACTATATACTAGTCAAAGACATTATCAAGAAACTTACCCCCTTTAATGTGGTTATTCTGGAACCCAGTCAAGCAATAGCCAAACAAACCTGTAAAGTTCTTAAAGATAATAACCTGCTATCAAACCCTACCTTAAAAAAACCGACTACTTTCTACCTAACTACAGGAAATCCCCAAAAAGCTACCCAAACAGCCAAAAAACTCTTAAACGATAGTATAATATTTGATAAATGCAGTATCTAAAAAAGAAAATCGCTATCTTGGGTTTTGGATTAGAATCACTTGATCTTCTCGAATGGTTAAAAACTAACTCCAAAGATTGCTCTACTACTATTTTTGACCAAAATCAGGACTTAAAGAAAACAAATGATTCCTGCTCATATTCGCTAGGCAAAGACTACTTAAAAAATGGTCTTACAGATTTTGATATTATCTTTCGATCTCCCGGTTTCTACAGGCTCCACCCTGAGTTACAGAAAGCAGACAAGGCTGGAGTAGAGATAACAAGCGCCACCAAGTTATTCTTTAAATTATGCCCAGCCAAGATCCTTGGTGTGACTGGCACTAAAGGTAAGGGGACCACTGCCACCTTAATCAACAACATCATTAATCAGTCTGGTCAAAAATCATACATAGCCGGTAACATCGGTAAGCCTGCCCTAAACTTACTAGATAAATTAACAAACAAAGATTGGGTTTGTCTTGAATTATCTAGTTTTCAACTTCAAGATCTTGATCTTAGCCCCCACATTGCAGTCATTCTTAACATAACTAGCGAACACCTAGACGTTCATCAAACTACCCAAGAATATAGAGAAGCAAAACTAAACATTCTTTCTCACCAAAAAAAATCAGACTATGCAGTTATTAATCACGATTACGACACTACCAAAGAGTTTTCAAAACTAACCAAAGCAGAAATTTACTACTTTAGCCGTCACACCAAAGTAGATGGCAGCTATGTTGAAAAAAATCAAATCAAACTTAATCTCAACAATAAAATTATTTCAATCGGTTCAGCTGACAAACTTCTCCTTCGGGGTAGGCATAATCACGAAAACATCACCGCAGCTATCACTGCAGCTTATCTTTCAGGAGCAGATATTGACTCAATCAAATCAACAGTCTTCTCATTTAAGGGTTTGAAACATCGACTTCAATTAATCAAAGAAGTCAGAGGTATCACTTTCTACAACGACTCTTTCTCCACTACTCCAGAAACCGCCATAGCCGCTCTTCGATCATTCTCTCAGCCAATTACAATTATTTTAGGAGGTTCCTACAAAGGCTCAGATTACTCAGAATTGGCAACAGAGTTACATAGAAACCCATACTTAAAAAACATTATTTTAATTGGAGATATGGCTGCCGAGATCAAAAAATCAATAAAAGTGGCTGGAGGTACTCGAGCCAAAATTATTTACAAGCCCAGAAACATGACAAAAATTGTTAACTTTGCCTTTAAAGCTTCTGCAAAAAATGATGTAGTCATTCTCTCTCCAGCAGCAGCCAGCTTTGATATGTTCAAGAACTACAAAGACAGGGGAGAGCAATTTATAAAAGCAGTTAACTATTTATAAATGAAAAAGAGAAAGCCAGACATCATTCTTCTAGTTTTGCTAATATTTCTCACTCTCTTTGGCATCATCATGGTCTACAATGCTTCAGTTTTCGAGAGTTATCAGTTATTTTCAGACAAATATTACTTTCTAAAGTTACAGATTTTATGGGTTGCTCTTGGGTTTTTAGGGTTGATAATTACTTCAAGTATTTCCCTTGATTTCATTAGAAAAATTTCTCCTCTTGCCCTAGTTATCAACATTTTTCTTCTAATCATTGTTTTAATTCCTGGTCTATCAGATAAATCATACGGAGCCAGAAGGTGGATCAACATTGCCGGCTTTAATCTTCAGCCAACAGAGTTAATAAAATTGACCCTCAGTATCTACCTTGCTGCCTGGCTAGCAAAAAAAAGAAACTTTATTCCTTTCTTAGCAGTCCTAGGCTTTATCTTGGGTCTAATTATGCTTCAGCCGGACCTTGGCACCTCAATAGTGATTATTTTAATAGGTGTTGCCGTTTACTACATCTCCGGAGCCAAACTCACTCACTTAATTATTACCGGCCTTATTGGTTCTTTTTCAGGCCTAGCTTTAATCCTATCATCACCTTACAGAAAAGCTCGCCTTCTTACATTTCTTAATCCAGCTTCGGATCCACTCGGTAGCTCTTACCACATTACTCAAGCTTTAATTGCTATTGGTTCAGGAGGATTTTGGGGTCTTGGCCTTGGTCAATCTCGTCAGAAGTACCAATTCTTACCCCAGGTAACTACTGACTCAATCTTTGCTATAGTTAGTGAAGAGATTGGTTTTTTTGGTACTTCTATTTTAGTTATTGCTTTATTTGCTTTTATTCAAAGAGGTTTCAGGATAGCTAGGCTAGCCAAAGATGACTTCTCAAAACTTTTAGCTACAGGTATCACTAGTTGGATTGGCATTCAAACCATCATCAACTTGGGAGCCATGTTAGCTTTACTTCCTCTTACCGGTGTGCCTCTCCCATTTATTTCTTACGGTGGTTCGTCTATGATTGTAATGCTCACCGGAGTGGGCTTACTTTTAAATATCTCTAAAGATCAACTAAGTCTAAAGAAGAAAAGATGAACAAAAAAATTGTTATTACTGGTACCCATCTCACTCCGGCTTTAGCTTTAATGGACAAGCTAAAAGAAAACTCATATCAACTTTACTATCTTGGAAGAAACAACACCTTTGATAAAGAACTTGTCACCAAAAGAGGTGTTCACTTTACCGCTATCAGAACCCCCAAACTTAAAAGACACCAGCTACTACTATCCACACTAAACGCACCTCTCCTTATTTTTAGTTTAATAAAATCAATTAAAGTACTAGTTGAAATTAAACCTATAACAGTAGTTAGCTTTGGAGGTTTTGTTGCCCTACCGGTTTGTTTGGCTGCAAAAATCTTAAGAATAAAACTAGTTATTCACGAACAAACTCTAAAAGCTGGTTTAACTACCAAGCTCACCGCGCCTTTGGCAAAGACCATTGCCATTTCTTGGCCTCAAAGTCAAAAATACTTTAAAAAAGACAAGACAGTCCTCACTGGAAATCTTGTTAGAAAAGAATTACTAAAAATTACTTTAACTTCAAAACTAACTAAAACTATATACATCACCGGGGGCAGTCAAGGTTCTTTGGTTATCAATCAAGTCACAACAAAACTTCTTAAAAAAATACTTAAAAACTACAGAGTTTTTCACCAATTTGGTTTAGCTCAGGATCCACTTTTTTGGCAGCAAGCTTTAGACTTTAAGAACAATCTTCCAGAAAATCTTAAAAAGAAGTACACTTTAAGGCAGTGGTTTTCAGATAAAGAACTAAGCAATATCTTTAGCTCCGCTGACTTATTAATCAGTCGTTCTGGAATTAATACAGTTACCGAAGCCCTACTTCTAAAGATTAGATCAATTCTTATTCCACTACCTTATACTCAAAAAAATGAACAACTCAACAACGCAAACTTTCTAAAAAATCAAGGTTTAGCAATGGTAATAAAACAAAAAAACTTAAACCCAGATTCTTTATTAACAGCCATCAAATTAAGTTACAAAACCCTACCAAAGCCATTGTTTAGTAAAACCATCTATCCAAATCTATCCAAATCAACAGATAAGTTATTTAAACTAGTAAAGTGACTCGAAAGAAAATAAAACGCCGTTTAAATAAATTTTCAATTAAATACTTGTGGCCGTTACTACCCGCTTTATTTTTAGTCGGAGTCACTATTCTTTTAGGTCAATTAAAAATATTTAACCTCAAAAACATTTCTTGTTATGTAGACAACCACCAATGTTCTTTGGAGTTTGAACCATTTTTAGTAAGCTTAGTTAACCAAAATATTTTCAAACTAAAAAAATACACAACTATAAATCAACTCCTCGAAATTGATAACAACCTGGTAGATGTAAAAATCAACAAGACTTTGCCAGACTCACTTAAAATTGAGTCCAAAAGAAGAGTAGCCATTGCTAAGGTCACTTTAGTAGAAGATCTAGACTTTACCAGTTTAACCAGTACCCAATCTGCAACCATATCGGGTCGGTTTAGTCAGAAGTTTTCATTCCTAGATAGATCCGGTGAGATCTATGAAAAAAAAATAGTTTCAAATGAAAAACTCCCAAGAATACTACTAAATCCGTCAACAGATTTTAAGCTTGGCATCACCCCCGTCAGTCAACATCTTTCAAATTTAATCTCTTCACTAAATGAAAACTATGTGAGCTACGAAGAGATCGCGAAAGTCTCAAAAAACATAGTTATTGTTAAAACTACTCTCGGTCCATTCTCGATATTTGATCTGAATAAATCTATCTCCCAGCAATCTACCTATTTACAATTTGTCTTATCAAACATTAAAATAGGAGAAGTAGTACCCATTAAAATTGATCTAAGGTTTGATAAACCAATCCTTACTTACTAACATGTCAAAAAACAAAATCATATCAGCCATTGACATAGGAACAACTAAAATAACCACTTTAATTTCTAGTGTCAATGAAGAAGAAGACAAAATTAGCGTTATTGGAGTTTCTAGTACAGACAGCAAAGGTTTAAGAAAATCCCAAATTGTAGATATTGATGAAGCCATTGAGTCAATCACTCAGAGTGTTGAAAGTGCCGAAAGGATGGCTGGTTACTCAATCTCATCCTGCCTCACTTCAATTAGTGGCTCACACATAGAATCAGTCAACTCAAAAGGAGTGGTTGCTGTTGCCCAACCAGACGATGAAATTTCCGATCATGACGTAAATAGAGTTATTGAGGCTGCTCGAGCTGTTTCCTTACCTTCTTCAAGAGAAATCCTTCATGTTATCCCCAGAGACTTCAAGGTTGACTCTCAAGAAGGGGTAAAAGACCCCGTTGGCATGAGTGGTATTAGGCTAGAAGCAGAGGGTCACATCATCACCGGCTCATCAACGGCCATGAGAAACATAAGCAAATGCGTTTCAGAAATTGGAGTTGAAGTTGAGTCTTTAGTTTTTACAGGTTTGGCTAGCTCTCAGGCAGTTTTGACTTCTACAGAAAAAGAACTTGGCGTTGTCTTGGTAGATATCGGCGGCGGCAGCACCTCTGTCACTATTTTCGTTGAAGGCTCTCTTTCATACTCAGCAGTTCTTCCAGTTGGCGCTAAAAACATAACCAACGATCTTGCTATTGGTTTAAGAGTCAGTTTAGAAACAGCTGAAAAAATAAAACTAGGTTTATCAAAGGTTAGTAAAAATCCAGATGAAGAAGATGCGGATGAACTCAACCCTAAAGATTTAGGATTAGGAGACGAGGTTAACAAACTATCTAGGAAAACTCTAACCGAAGGAATTATCAGACCTAGACTAAACGAAATCTTTAACATGGTTGGAGAAGAGCTGAAAAAATCTGGTTTTGGTGGGGCTACTCCCGCAGGTGTAGTTATCACTGGCGGAGGAGCCTTAACAACAGGGGTTATTGATTCATGTAAAAGAAGTTTATCCCTGCCAGCCAGAGTCGGTTTCCCAAAAGGGCTATCAGGATTGGTTGATGAAATTAAATCACCAGCTTTTGCTACTTCTTGGGGCTTAATCCAATACGGACTCAAAAACTACAAAGGGGTAAAGTCTGGCCCTTCACTTAAATCAGTTACCAATATTCTGGGAAAACTGCCCCTTAAAGGTACTTTAGGAAAGGGCCTTAAGTTAATCAAATCGTTCTTGCCTTAAGCATTAAAATAAGATATTGTTATCATAACTCCTGCCCGCTTTAATTAAATAAACTGCCCCAGATATATGGCTCTAGTTAAACCTGATATTAATACATTCGCAAAAATAAAAGTTCTTGGTGTTGGAGGCGGAGGCAATAATGCCATCGACTCCATGATTTCATCTGGTCAAATTAAAGGAGTCGAGTTTGTTGCCATAAACACAGATGCTCAGACTTTATTAACTTGCCAAGCTGAAACAAAAATTCAAATAGGTAACAAACTTACTCGCGGTTTGGGTTCTGGAGCTAATCCTTCTGTTGGTAAAGAAGCAGCTGAAGAGTCTAGAGAAAAAATCCAAGAACTACTCTTTGATTCAGACATGGTCTTTATTACTTGTGGTATGGGTGGAGGTACGGGAACAGGAGCCAGTCCAGTTGTAGCTCAGATAGCCAAAGAAAGTGGAGCCCTAACCGTAGCCGTTGTTACCAAGCCATTCTTGTTTGAAGGCACTAGAAGAATGATCACTGCCGAAGAGGGGATAGAGACTCTTAAAAAACAGGTCGACACTCAAATCGTTGTTCCCAATCAAAGACTAATGGATGTTATCGATAAAAACTTAACCTTGATAGAAGCTTTTAAGATGGCCGATGGAATTTTATCCCAAGGAGTTCAAGGCATCTCAGACTTAATTACCACAGCTGGTTTAATTAATGTTGACTTTGCTGATGTCAAGACTATTATGGCCGACGCTGGCACTGCCTTAATGGGAATTGGTAACGGTGTTGGTGAAAATCGAGCCCAAACAGCCGCCAGAACCGCTATCTCCTCTCCACTCTTAGAAACCTCTATTGAGGGAGCAAAGGGAATGCTGTTTAACATTGTTGGAGGTACGGACCTTACCATGAGCGAGGTTAATCAAGCTTCAGAGATCATAGCTAGATCAACTGATGCTGATGCCAACATTATCTTTGGAGCCTCCATAGATGAATCGCTTGTTGATCAAATTAAAATTACAGTGGTAGCAACAGGTTTTGATGAAACCAGACAAAAACTAAAAGAGCTTTCAAACAGATCAGTCAACGTTCCGCTGGTTTCTGATAGAGACTCTCAAATCTTAGACTCAGAACCTCAAATTAGGCCTAGCAATCAACCAGAAGAGCTATCAGAAGCTAAAGATGACGACGGCGAGTCAGACGAATTTGATATTCCTGCATTTTTAAG
This sequence comes from uncultured bacterium, assembly GCA_963980215.1. Lineage (GTDB taxonomy): Bacteria > Patescibacteriota > Microgenomatia > UBA1400 > CG1-02-47-37 > CAXBYZ01. The sequence continues at coordinate 52,613 of CAXBYZ010000003.1, forward strand.
ACAAGGCAGATAAATCAAGATTTTTTTGTTATCATACACATATGGCTAAACTTGTCTCGCCGAAAGGCGGAAAATCATATTTTAACGACGTTGATTCTCATCCAAATTTTGTTGAACTTGAAGAAAAACTTTTAGAGAGTTGGTATAAAGACGGGATTGTCAAAAAATATTTAAACAAAAACGCCAAATCAAAGAAAAAATTCACCTTTCTAGATGGCCCCATCACAGCCAATAACCCCATGGGTGTTCATCATGGCCGTGGCCGGACCTACAAGGACTTGTGGCAAAGGTACAACACTATGAAAGGTTTTAAGCTTCGTTATCAAAATGGCTTTGACTGTCAAGGTTTATGGGTAGAAGTTGAGGTAGAAAAAGACTTGGGTTTCAAAAACAAGAAAGAAATCGAAGATTACGGTGTAGCAAAATTTGTCAAAAAATGTAAAGGTCGGGTCGAGAAGTATGCCGGCATCCAAACAGATCAATCGAAAAGACTTGGCATGTGGATGGATTGGGACAATAGCTACTTTACCATGTCCGACGAAAACAACTACGCCATCTGGAACTTCCTAAAAACCTGTAACCACAGAGGCTGGCTTTACAAGGGGCATGACTCAGTTCCTTGGTGTCCTAGATGTGAAACCGCTATCTCTCAACACGAAATGCTAACCGAAGATTACAAAGAAGTAACTCATCAAGCTATTTTCTTTACCCTCCCCATCGTTTCCGAATCAAAAGAATACTTACTGGTCTGGACCACTACTCCTTGGACTATTCCAGCCAATATCGCAGTTGCTGTTGAAAAAACTTACGAATATTCTTTAGTTGAAGTTAAATCTGGTTATAAATACTGGTTGCTAAAATCAAAAGTAGAAGAAGTTCTGGGAGATGATGTCATCAAAGTTTTAAAAACAGTCAAGGGTATTGATCTAGTTGGCTTAAGATACCATGGCCCCTTTGATTCATTACCAGCAGTCGACAAAGTTGCCCACGATAATCCTTCAAACTTTCACTCAGTTGTAGCTACAGACAAGCGTATCATGCCAATCTCAGAGTCAGAAGGGACCGGTTTAGTTCACACTGCTGTTTCTGCCGGAACCGAAGACTATAAATTGGGTAAAAAACTAGGCCTTCCCATGATTCCTGTCATCAAAGACAATGCCGAGTACTTCGATGGCTTTGGCCCACTATCAAACAAAAATGCAAAAAAACATCCGGAACTAATATTTGATTTTTTGAAAAACTCCAAAAATCATTTTGTCTACAAAATAGAAGACTACACTCACCGTTATCCAGCTTGTTGGCGCTGCAAGGTAGAGCTGGTTTGGAAAGTCTCCGATGAATGGCTAATCAGCATGGATAAAAAAGACCCAACCGATAAAAAGTCACGAACTCTTCGCCAGCAGATCATGGATGTAACCAAAAAGATTAACTGGATCCCAGAGTTTGGTTTGGATCGTGAACTAGATTGGCTCAAGAACATGCACGACTGGTTAATCTCCAAGAAAAATCGTTACTGGGGTTTATGCCTACCAATCTACGAGTGTAAAAAATGTAAGAGCCACCAAGTTATTGGCAGCAAAGAAGAACTAAAAGAAAAATCTGTATCTGGTTGGGAGCAATTTAAAGATCACTCCCCCCACAAACCATTTGTAGATCAAGTTAAGATTAAGTGTCAAAGCTGTGACCAAGCCCTCTCTAGAATAGAGCCAGTCGGCAATCCTTGGTTAGACGCCGGCATTGTCCCTTTCTCAACTTTGCCAGCTAGTTGGTTTCCTGCAGACTTTATTACCGAGGCCTTTCCCGGTCAGTTCAAAAACTGGTTTTACTCTATGTTAGTTATGTCAACCGTTTTAAAGAAAACTAACCCTTTCAAGACTGTCTTGGGTTATGAGTCTGTAGTTGGTGAAGATGGCCGAGCCATGCACAAATCTTGGGGTAACTCTATCGAGTTCAACTCTGGAGCTAAAAAGATCGGCGTCGATGTTATGCGTTGGATGTACTCCCAAGCTCTACCCACCGCAGTCTTGCCTTTTGGTTACAAAAGAGGTGACGAGATCAGAAGACTATTTATCTTAATTCTCTGGAATTCTTACCGCTTCTTTATCACCCAAAGCAACTCAGATAATTGGAAACCAAGTAAAAATACCAAACTAGATAACTCAAACCCCCTAGATAAATGGATTCTCTCCAGACTTCAAAACACTATTTTAGAAGTTACTAAGTCTCTAGATAAATTCTACACCGCCCCAGCTACAGTAGCTCTTGAAAAATTCACTAATGACTTCTCCACCTGGTACATCAGAAGATCAAGAGATAGAGTCGGGGTCAATGTCAAAAACGGCCAAGATAAAGACAACGCCTACCAAACTATGTACTACTGTTTAGTTACTCTCACCAAACTTTTGGCTCCATTCATGCCCTACATTTCAGACAACATCTACAAAAACTTAACTGGAGAAGAAAGTGTCCATCTTGCTGACTGGCCAAAACAAGACAAAACTCTTCTAAACCCTCTTTTAGAAGAAAACATGAAAAAAACTAGAGAGGTGGTAGAGAAAATTCATGCTCAAAGAGCCAAAAAAGAACTAAAAGTAAGACAACCTTTAGCCAAAGCAACTATTAGTGGAAAGTCTTTTGGCAAACCCAACCTTCACCAGATAATTCTTGAAGAGACTAACATTAAGGCGATAGAGTTTACTAACAAAGGAGAAGGGTTAAAAGCAACTCTAGATACTAAGCTTACACCAGAACTAAAAGCAGAGGGTCAGGCGAGGGAAATAATACGCCAAATCCAGAAACTAAGAAAAAAGAGTGGTACAGATCTAGACCAAGTCATCAGTCTAGAGTTGCCAGAATGGCCAGAGGAATTTGAAAACTACATCAAAGAAAAAACATTAGTTAGTGACTTAATCAAAGGCTCAGAGTTAAAGATAAAATGAAAAAAGTTGGTCTGATCGACTGGCAACTAATACTACCAACTCTAGTGATTGTTTTCTTGAGTTTTAGCATCTTAAGCTCAATTTCTAAAGATATTTTTATCTTTCAGCTTATCTCATTTTTACTAGGAAGTGTCTTATTTTACTTATACTCTCGGTTTAATTATTTAAATCACAAAGCACTCTCCAATCTCTACCTGATTGCATCAATAGTTTTTCTCAGCCTTCCTTTTATCTTTGGAGCAGTCACTCGCGGTTCGGTTCGTTGGATTCAAATTGGCTCTCTAACTCTACAACCTTCAGAAATTATTAAACCCTTTTTCATCATCATTTTTGCAAGTTTTTTAAGTAAAAATCAAGACAGTCTTTCGCCGAAAACACTAGTCAGCTACATTACTCTTCTAGTTCTTCCTGCCCTATTTATCTTCAAACAACCAGATTTAGGCAGTACCTTAGTTATTACCGCTATTTGGCTTGGGATTTTTCTTGCCTCAAATCTACCAACCCTTTGGCTTATTTTCCTTTCATTAAGCTTTGCTTCACTAAGCCCACTTATCTTTAAGTTTTTAAAGTCATATCAAAAAGACAGAATTACTTCATTTTTAAATCCATATAAAGATCCAAAAGGTAGTGGTTATCAACTAATTCAATCAATGATTGCCGTTGGTTCAGGAGGTGTATTTGGTCTAGGTTTGGGTCACGGAACCCAATCACACCTAGCTTTCCTACCAGAACAACACTCAGACTTTATCTTTGCCTCTCTAGCCGAAGAAATGGGTTTGCTTGGGTCTATAGTCCTAATATCTGCCATATTTTTCTTACTCAAAAGAATTCTTACCATCTCCAAACACACTCCAGATCAATTCAGTTACTACATCTGTATTGGGGTTTTTTCTATGATTCTTTTTCAAAGTTTTGTTAATATTGCTATGAACTTGGGGATCATGCCGATTACCGGAATTACCCTTCCTCTAGTCTCTGCTGGTGGTAGCTCTGTTTTAGCCACCATGATCGCCCTTGGCATAGTTCACAACATCTCATATCATCAAGATACAAAAAAGTCATTGGAAATAAGGTAAACAGTAGGCTATAATACCAGCTATGAAATTCGCAGTCATAAAAACCGGAGGAAAACAATATAAGATTTCTGAAGGTGACGTTATTAAGATAGAAAAACTATCTGCCAAACCAAAAGAAAAAGTAACTTTTAAAGAAGTCTACTTACTAGTAGACGGAGAAGATGTTCAAATCGGCCAACCTTTTGTTAAGGGAGTAAAAGTTACAGCCGAAGTTGTAGATCAACAAAAAGATAAAAAAATTAGAGTTGTTAAATTTAAGGCCAAGTCTAAATACAGAAGAGTTCAGGGTCACCGTCAAAGATTATCAGTCTTAAAAATTTTAAAGATCAGCTAACATGTCAAAGAAGAAAGCATCAGGTTCAACAGCCCAACAAACTACCAGACCAGGTAAAAGAAGGGGAGTTAAGAAATTCGGTGGAGAAAAAGTAACTACCGGTATGATCTTGGTTAGACAAGTTGGAAGTAAGTTTCACGCAGGAGTTGGAGTTGGCAAAGGTAGAGACTTCACTCTATTTGCTCTCAAGGATGGTGTGGTTAAATTCATCAAAAAACACTCTCGTCAATTTGTAACGGTGGTCTCAAAATAATATGGATGCAACAACAGTCAACAAAATGGACATAGATCAGCTTCAAGCTAATCCTTTACAGCCAAGAGGCATGATCACTCCAGATTCTTTAATGGACTTAGTTGATTCAATCCGGGAGCATGGTGTCTTAGAACCATTAATTGCCGCCCACACCCCGGCAGGCTATCAAATTATTGCTGGTGAAAGACGTTGGCGAGCTTCAAAATTAGCTGGTTTAACTCATGTACCGGTAATCGTAAAAGAAACTTCTCCTCAAGGCATGCTCGAGATGGCCATTGTTGAAAATGTCCAGAGGACAGATCTAAATGCTATCGATAGAGCCAAAGCTTTTGAAAGACTAATCGAAGAATTTGACCTTTCAAATGCCGAGATTGCCAAAAAAGTTTCCAAAAGCCCTTCATACATCTCAAACACCCTAAAGCTATTAAGCTTGCCAGACGCATTAAAAGATGGCTTAATTTCTGGCCTGATTACCGAAGGTCACGCTCGAGCTCTTTCTTCTATCGAAGACAAGACTGCCATGATTGAAGCCTACAAAACCATTCTTAAAGAGTCTGGCTCAGTAAGAAGAGCCGAAGACTTAGCCAGAAGAATGAAAAATAAAACCGGCCAAAAAATCACCGCTCCTTCTTCAAGACCAGCTCACATGGTTAGCGAAGAAATAGATAAAATGACCAAGAAAATGACAAACTCTTTAGGAGATTCATCTAAGGTTAAACTAATCATGACTCAAAGAGAAACCAGATTAAGTATTACTTTAAAAGGCTCACCAGAAAAAACCAAAGATACTCTAGAAAAACTGGTTAACTCTATTTCAGGTTAGGGTATTTATCTACCACTCCCATTCTATTTAAAGGCCAGTACTTGATCCAAGCTTTTCCAACAATATTTTCTCTTGGTACAACTCCCCACTCTCTTGAATCACTTGAGTTGTTCCTATTATCTCCAACCGCAAAGTAAGAGTTTTGTGGAACAGTAATTACTTGCCCTTCTTGTGCGTATTTTCCAGCTTTTGTGGGTACACCAGCATCAAGGTAAGCGGATTCATCAAACAACTCACCATTTCTATAAATCTGGTTATCCATAACTTTAATTCTATCTCCAGGTAACCCTACAATCCTTTTTATATAATCATAATCTTCATTTTTTGGAGCTTTAAAAACAATTACATCACTTAATTGTGGTTTATCAACCTGATAAACAATTTTATTAGTCAATAGATACTCACCATCATGAAAGTTGTCATACATGGAGTTACCTTTAACTTGATGGGGCTGAAACAAGAAGCGATAAACAACCACAAAAATAGCCAAAGCAATAACAATTGTTTCAATAAAATCCAAGAAAAACATCCAAATCTTTTTTAACATGCTGTCATTTTCCATATCCTTAATGCTAATCCCTTTGCTATAATCATGTCAAACGGAAAATGGACTCTTGGCGCAGTTGGTTAGCGCGCGCGATTCACATTCGCGAGGTCACAGATTCGAATTCTGTAGGGTCCACACATCTATTTAATCTTGGAGCTTTCCAAGCTTAACAATCTTGAAACCAAGGCTTGAGCAGAGGCTCTAGAAAATTCACTATCTCCAAGAGAGTTTTGACTATCTCCCAACATCTCTTCACTTAAACTTAAGACTATGCCTAGTGGATGGTTTTCTTGATTAGAAGATACCCTGCTCTCTACCTTATTCTTTACTTTCTGGGCCACACTTATATCTCTATTAACCCGAGTTTGATTGGGTGTTCTTCCACCTTTATTTAAAGTAGCAATGTATCCCTCCATAACCAACAATCCAGCCTCATGAGAAACTGTTTTAATCTTTGCTTTCACCCCATCTTCGATCCTTCCACCTCTACCAAGTTTATCCACTTTCATTCTAAGTGAATAGCTTCCGGTCATCGCCGCCCTAGCATAGCGAGAAGCATTAGCATATTTACCACTTTCTATACTGGTAATAGCTCTCTCCAACATCAAGATTAATTTATCTATATATCTACTCAACTGCTTTTTGTAAGATGTTGAAAAAGATTGTGAGTTAATATACTCTTTTAGTTCATTTAACTTAACCTTAGCTAAATTAAGTTGCATCTTGCCAGTATCATCAATTAAAGGAAAATCTTTAGGGTTGCCTGAGTTAAATTTAAGAGTATAAGAATCTACTTCACCGTCTGTAACTGATTCTTCTGTCGTGCTCCACTTCTCGCCAGCACTACTTAGTTGACCAAGATCAAGAGAATAACTTCCAGTACCATTTCCAACTACCTCTACTCCATAATCTCCATCATCTGCATCAAAAATAACTAGCAATTTGTCAACCTCAGAATAAATTGCATTACTCATCGGATTGCTAACCCCAAAGCCAGCCTCATTTCCGTTTGGATCAGTCACCTTAATATTTGCAGGTGAGTGAAGAAAGAAAATCAAAGCAGGGTTTCTATTTGGACTATTGCTACCAGTTGCCGGGGTAAAGGTAGTTAGACCCAAAGAATCCAAAATTGCTTGGATACCAGCACTTGTCTCCATTAGCTCTATATGACTAGTCCCAACCACTTTTTGATCAGTATTAGCAATTAAAGCACTCTTTTCAAGAACTGTTAAATCTCCTTCACCTGTATATTCGTAAGCCTCAGGTCTTCCATCAGGCCACTTGCCTAATAATTTATCTGACAAACTTCTCCCTCCTAGTTTTATCCATTCAATGGAGTCTCCATTGGCGTTTTCGTTACCAGCAATCGTAGTCATCAAATCTTTTAAGCCAGTCTCAATAGATATTTTTAGATTATTAAGATAACTATTAAATGAGTTCATAGTAGTTACATCAATAACCTGATTACTACTATTTTTGGTGAAGTCAAAAATCGGTGTTAGGTTGCTCAAGCTAGGGGATAGGTCATGAACTGCAGATACAGGAGAGGAGTAGTTGTCTTTATGAATCTGTAAGTAAAGTTGCAGGGCAATCCACTGCCAAGACCATCTATCTCCAAGCTCTGCACCAGACCATGCTTTCCAAGCTGGAATAGCTCCTTCATGGGGGGAGCCAGAGGTTACTAATTTATTGATTTTATCAACTCCATATTTTTGCCCATAAGATCGTGAAATTAGTCCTCCAAAACTATGCCCCACCAGGTTAACCTTGGTTCCAACTGGTTTACCAGATAAAACAGTATTTTCAATATAGTCTTTCAGAGAATCTGCAATACTATCCGCCGGCCTTCTCCAATCATAGTAAAACTCAAAGTAATCATCGCCTTCAGCATATTTACCATTATTTATAAAAGTAGATCTTATATTGTCATACACCTTAATAAACGGCGTCTTCTTCCAATTACCGCCACTACCTCCTGAAATAATATCACTTGTATTCCAACTCCCCCCAAACCCCGGAACCAACACCACCGGCACATTCGCCTGTGGCTGCAGCTCATCTATGCT
>CAXBYZ010000004.1:0-54793 GCA_963980215.1 uncultured bacterium
ACTGGACCCTCAATGGTGTTTACAGCCAGTTGTTGAGTTTTGTTTAGCTTCATTTCAAGTCTTTGTAGAAGTAGATGGTGTCGACAAATTTTTGGTGAAATTGATGACCTTGAGGAAGTCTGCCATACTTTTTAAAGCCAAGTTTTTTGTATAGTTTGATAGCAACTTTGTTATTAGCTAGACAATTCAGGGTGATTTTGCTAACTTTTAAGGTTGTCTGAGCTTCACTGATGATGTATTCCATTAGTTTTTTGCCGATGCCCTGAGATCGATATTCTTTTAATAAGGCAATTCCAAAGGTGCCAATATGAGTGCTACGACGGCCATTTTTTTCTATATGGCTGGCTCCGATGATTTGATCTCCATCTAAAACTAGAAAATGAAGTTTGGTTTTTTTGTTAATTTGATCGATGGTGTGTTTTAGAAAAGATTTTTCTTCTTCTAGGGTAATTGGTTCTTTGGGGTTTAAAGTAATATATGTGTCTTCGGCTTCGATGGTTTTGGCGTATTTATATAGAGCGTTAAGGTCGGTTGGTTGTGGAAGCCTGATGGAAATAATTTTACCAAGCTTGGTAGTAAGGGTTTTCATTTTAGTTTTTCAGTCTCTTTTTCTGGAGTGAGAGATCTGGTAGATTCAAGTTTTTGACCAATGAGAGTGAAAGAGGTGGTGACTTCTGAGAACTTGTTGTAGGAGTTGCCGATGTGAGTGCCTAGGGTGGCTAGCTTGTCTTGGAGTTTTGTGTAGTCACCTTGAATAGCCCTTATGAGGGTAAAAATTTCTTTAGATTTGCTTTCTATTTTTTTACCTTCAAAAGAAAGTAAGATCATCTGAAGGTGAGCATAAAGAGTGGAGGGAGAAACTGAATAAACTCTTTTTTGTCTGGCGTAGTTGCTTAGTTCTGTTAGGTTAGCGATTTCGTAGTAAACGGCCTCTGAGGGAATGTACATTAAGGCAAAATCCATAGTGCCCTCTTCTGGGAGGATGTATTTTTGTGAAATGGATTTAATGTGTTGTTTGACATCTTTGACAAAAGCTTTGCGGTGAAGGTTTTGATCTTTTTTGTCTTTTGATTTAGCTAGTTTTTGAAAATTTTCCATGGGGAATTTTGAGTCGATAGGAAGAATGCCGGCATCAGTTTGAATGGCGGCGTCTACTTTGACTCCGGATTTAAATGAGTATTGGAGATGAAAAGAATTCTTGGGGAACATTTGGGAAATTAGATCTGTTAAAACTTCTTCTCCGATATTGCCTCTTAGCTTTGGAGAGCGTAAGAATTCATTGAGTTCTTGCATAGATCTTGAAACGGCTGAAAATTGACCGGCTTCTTTTTGGAGAGAGCCGATAACTTTAGTGGCCTTGTCTAGGCGCTGATTCATTTCCTTGGAAGATTGATGGAGGCTGTTGACTAGATGTTTGTTTGAAGACTGGAGAGAGCTTGAGAGAACGTTTTGCAAGTCTTTGATGTCTTGCTGGGTAGTTTTGGCCCAGTCTAGTAAGGTAGAATCTTTATTTTTTGAAAGCAACCAAGCGATAATAGAAAAACCTATTATAATTAAGATAATGATTAAATAAAACTCTGGAGAAGTCATATAGAATAATTCTAACATATATGAAGAAATCACGAAAAAACTATTTACCAACTTTGATTTTAGTTTTGGTTCTTTGGAGCTTGTTCTTTGGAATGATTTTTTATGTTGAGCCGGAGTTGGTGAAAAATGTTTTGGTAGATGGCTTGTATTTGCCGTTTTTTTTGTTGTTTATTCCGGCATGTTTTTTTACCTTGGCGTTGGTATTAGGAAATACAAGAAGAGGCTTTTTAGTGACTGTTGGTTTGAGTATTTTTTTGGTGTTGAGGGTCTATGAACTGGGCAATATATTAAACTTATTATTGATATCGGGGATAGTGATAGCGATTGATAGAAGTTGACAAGAGTGAAGGTTTTTCACTATAGTTTAATTAGTTAAAGTTATTAATTTAGTTGATTAAACTAATTAGAGGGTTGAATATATGCAGGTTTCAAAAAAAGATATTAATAAAAAGATAGAAGCAAAAATATTTAAAAGCTTGTATCAGGTGTTGGCAGATTTAAAACAACCGAAAGATGTGGAGATGTTTTTGGAAGATACTTTGAGTGAAACTGAAAAAACTGTGTTAGCAAAACGTTTGGGTATTGCGTGTTATTTAAACAACAATAAGTCTTATGAAAGAATTCGACAAGACTTAAGAGTTTCTTCGGCCACGATTGCTAATGTACAAAAGTGGATGGAGAGTGGTGGTGAAGGTTTGCAACTAGCCTTGAAAACCATTGAAGCTGACGAGTGGGCAGGACAGATGGCAAACAAGATAAGTGATTCTGTAAAAAAAGTTTTTAAGAGATAAGAGATTAATTTTTTTGCTACAATAAGGTAATGAAAGATAAATTTTATATTACGGCAGCAATCCCCTATACTTCTGGTTTGCCTCATGCTGGTCACACTTTGGAGTACATTATTTCTGATGTAGTAAGTAGATACTGGAGACTTTATGGAAAAGAGGTTAGGTTTATTTGTGGGTCTGATGAAAATGGCCAAAAAATTCTTGAGGCTTCAAAAAAAGAAAAAGTAACTCCTTTGGAGTTGGGAGATAAATATACTAAAGCTTTTCAAGATCATATAAGAAATTTGAATATACAAGTTGATGATTGGAGGAGGGGTAGTGATCAAAAACTTCATTGGCTTGGAGTTCAAAATTTGTGGAAAAAATGTTTAGAAAATGGAGATATCTACAAGAAAACATATAAAGGACTTTATTGTGTTGGTTGTGAACAGTTTTATAAAAAAACTGAGTTAAAAGATGGGAAGTGCCCTGAGCACTTGAGAGAGCCAGAAGTAGTTGAAGAAGAGAATTATTTTTTTAAACTTTCTAAATACCAAGATAGGTTGCTGAAATTAATAGAAAGTGATGAGTTGAAAGTTTTCCCTAAAGCAAGGAGGAATGAAACTCTGGGTTTTGTTCGACAAGGCTTGGAAGATTTTTCTGTGTCTCGTCCAAAAGAGAGATTGGAAGGACTTGGAGTGCCGGTGCCGGGCGATGACTCACAAATAATGTATGTTTGGTTTGATGCTTTAACTATATATATGACTGCTTCCGGTTGGGGTTATGATGAAACTTTATGGAAAAAATGGTGGCCGGCGGATTTACATGTAATTGGTAAGGGGATTTATAGATTTCACACTGTTTATTGGCCGGCGATGTTAATTTCGGCTGGCCTTCCCCTGCCAAAAAGTGTTTTGGTTCATGGTTATGTAACTAGTGGAGGGCAAAAAATGGCTAAGTCTTTGGGGAATGTGGTGGATCCTGAAGAGCTGTTAAAAAAGTATGGGACTGACCCGGTTCGCTATTACTTGCTTAAAGAAATCCCCACTCAATCTGATGGTGATTTTACTATTGAGAGATTTAAAAAAGTTTACAATTCTGACTTGGCTAATGGCTTGGGGAATTTAACTTCTAGGATTTTGTCGATGGCGGAGAAATTTACTGATGGGAAGGTGCCAGAGATTGAGAAAGCAGCCGATGATCATCCGCTGCGAGTAGATGAAAAAATTTATAACTGGAAAAAGGCTTGGAAAGCGATTGATAAGTATGTACCTGCTTATGAAAACCATAAAGCTTTGGATGGGATTTGGAGATTTATTCACGCTGCGGATAAATATATTGATGAGAATAAACCTTGGGAACTAGCAAAAAAGAACAAACAAAAAGAGATTAATTGGGTGGTTTATGGCTTACTTGATGCCTTGCATCAATTGGCGTGGCAAATTAATGTTTTCTTACCAGAAACTAGCATGAAGATTGCGGAAGCTTTGTCGATTAAACCGTTGCTTTTGGAGCAGCCAAACTATAAAGATAGTTGGACAAATATTAAGCCCGGGGTTAAGATTAAAAAAATTGAAGGATTGTTTCCGAGATTATAAATATTACTAGAATTACAAGGAATAAATTGAAAGTTCGGAACTTGAAATTAGCGGTAGATTTCGCTACGATGGCCAATTTTTAGAATTATGATCATTTTATCTTCTAGGTCAAAAACTACTCTATAATTTCCAATACGAAATCGAAATTCTCCTATCTCATTATCAGTTAATTTGTCTGCATAATACAAAGGCTCTTTTTGGCAGAAAAAATCAAGTTTAGAAAAAATTCTAGTTTGGATTTTAAAAGGAAGTTTTGCTAATTGTTTAAAAGCTTTGGGTTCAAATTTATATTCAAACTTTCCCATACATTAACGTTATTTTATCCCCAAATGTTTTTTTGCTTCTTTGGCACTAATAAAAGTTTTCGATTGTCTAGCTTTGGAAATGGCTTTAAGGTATTTGGGACTAGATAAAGCCTCAAAATCTTCTAGAAGTGAATCCCAAAGTTTGTTGGGAATCATAACGCCTAAAGGTTTTTTGTTACGCATAACACGATAAAATTTATTAGCTCTTGAAGCTTTATTAAAAAGTTTGGTGGTTCCGGCTTGAACTTCCTGAACATTGGTAAAATCTTCTTGGGAAATTAACTGATTCATATGTCATAATTATGACATAATTATGACAGTTATGTCAAGTGTTGTATAATGGGATTTAATGTATATAGATACGCATTGCCATCTTAACCTGAAAGATTTTGAGAGTGATTGGAGAGAAGTGGTTGAAAAAGCTAAAAAAGCTGGTGTTTCAAAGATGATTGTGGTGGGAGCTGACTTAAGTTCTAGCAAGAGAGCTATAGAAATGGCGGAAGAAGTTGAAGGTCTTTATGCTGTGGTTGGATTTCACCCACATCACTGTAAGGGTCTTGATGATGTTGATGAGATGATGGCCTCAATAGAAAAACTTACCAAAAACAAGAAAGTGGTGGCTATTGGTGAGTGCGGGTTGGATTACCATGTGTATCAAAAATCTAAGTATGAAAAAACTCAAGTAACTGAGGATCAAAAAAAATTGCAAAAACGGGTGTTTGGGAGACAAATTCAATTAGCTAGTAAATTGAATTTACCTCTAGTAATTCACAATCGAGAAGCTCAAAGAGATATTTTGGATACAATTGACCATTTTTGTAAAAGTGATGGCAAGTACCCAAAAGGAGTGTTTCATTGTATTTCTGGCTCTAAAAAATTTGTGAAACAACTGATAGAGAGGGGTTTTTATGTAGGGGTAGACGGAAATGTTACGTATAGTAGTGAGGTTCAGGCTTTAGTAGATGAAATACCACTTGAACGATTGTTGCTTGAAACTGATTCTCCTTGGCTAACACCGGAGCCGTTACGTAGCCAACAGAAGGTTCCGAACCGTCTTTCGCTAAAGCTGCAGACCGCTGATGGTTTGGAACCAAAATTGAGAAATACTCCTATAAGTGTTAGAATCGTGGCCGAGTACTTATCTCAAGCAAAAAATGTTAGCTTAGAAAAAATAAGAGCCTCAACGACTAAAAATGCTGAGGCTTTGTTTAATATATGAGAAAATGGTTGATTAAAAATGAACGAAAGGTGATCCGCTTTTTGGAAATCATGCCGGGATTTATTTCTTGGTCTTTGATTCTGTTTCCAGTTTGGGGGGCTTTTTTTGTCCCAACTGCAGTGGCATACTATATTATTGGCTTTGATATTTATTGGCTTTATCGATCTGTAGTAGCGGCAGTTATGGCAGTGATGTCAAATTTTAGGATAAAGGCTGCTCAAAGATTTGATTGGTTTGGAGAAGTTAAATCCTTTTTGGATTGGGATAGAGTTCATCATATAGTAGTTATCCCCACCTATATGGAGCCTTTGCACACTTTAAAGAGAACTTTAAAAGGGTTATCTAAACAGACATTTCCAAGAAAGAATTTGACTATAGTTTTGGGTTTTGAAAAAAGAGAAGGAGCGAAAGGGAGAGACAAAGCAAAGAGATTGTTAAAAGAATTTGACGGGGTATTTGGTAATTTAATTACTACTTTTCATCCTGACTTGAAGGGAGAAGTTAAGGGTAAATCTTCAAATACTGCTTGGGCGGCAAAAATTGCTAAAAAATTGTTAATTGATAAACAAGGTAAGGATATAAATTACTGCACAATAACCTCTAATGACGCAGATGCGATACTACATCCTCATTATTTTTCATATTTGTCTTTTAAGTTTTTGGATGATCCGAAGAGATACGAGAGAATTTGGCAGTCGGCTATTCATTTTTATAACAACATTTGGAAGTTACCGGTGCTAACTAGAACTTTTAACAGAATATCTAGTGTGGTGGCTACAGGAATTTTGATGAGAAAAGATAGATTGATTAACTTTTCGACTTACTCGATTAGTTTGAAGTTGGTGGATGATATTGGGTATTGGGATGTTGATGTGATTCCGGAAGATTATCGAATGTTTTTTAAAGCATTTTATGCAACTTCTGGGAGGGTGGAAGTAGAGCCAATTTTCTTACCAAGTTTTGCTGATGCGGCTGAGGCTCATGGTTTCTGGAATACGATGACTAATCAATACGAACAAATTAAGCGGTGGGCGTGGGGAGTGAGCGATGATTCGTATATCATCTTTAAGTGGCTGACTGTGCCTAATATGCCGTTTTGGGAGAAGTCGATTAGATCTTTCTTTGTGGTAAAAGATCATATCTTGTGGCCAGTAAGTTGGTTTGCAATTACTCTGGGAGCAAACATTCCACCTTTGCTTAATAAAGATTTTAATCGAACTATTATTGGTAAAACCTTACCTCAAGTTTCATCTGGAATCTTGACAATTACTTTAGTAGCGATGATAGCGATTATTTTTATTGACTGGCAACAGAAACCAAAAGCTCCAAAGGGAACTAAGTGGTGGAGGAAAGCGATCAGTCCGTTTGAGTTTGTCTTATTGCCAATAATTGGGTTCTTTTTTACAGCTTTACCTGGCTTGGACGCACACACGAGACTGATGCTAGGGAGATATATGGAATATAGGGTGACAGAAAAGGTATAATTAATTAATGAAGAGGTTTTTTAGTTGGATCCAAAAAAATGAGGGGATAATATTACTGTTACTTTTGGTGGTGGTGTTAAGAATTCCCTCTTTGTTTGAACCGTATTGGTATGGAGATGAGGGAATTTATTTAGCTTTAGGTCAGGGGTTTAAAAAGGGTTTGGTGTTTTATCGAGATATTCATGACAATAAACCTCCTCTACTTTATTTCTTGGCGTCTTTGGCAGGAAATGTGTTTTATTTTAGATTGATGTTGATGGTCTGCTTCTCTGCGGCGGTAACTTTGTTCTTTAAGTTAATGAAGTTATTGTTTCCAAAAACTCCCAAGGCTTGGTATTTGTCAAGTTTGTTGATGATATTGTTAACCACTATAACTGAGGGAAATATTGCTAACGCTGAGATTTTTATTGTTTTGCCGGTAGTGTGGGGGTCTTTGATTGCTTATAAGGAAACAAAGAGAGAAGTAAAAGAGCAGAAGCTAGTGAGATGGTTTTTTGCGGGACTATTATTTTCTGCCGGGTTTTTGTTAAAAGTGCCTGGATTGTTTGATTTTATGGCTGTGGTGATCTGGTTGTGGTGGTTTGAAAGCAAGTCTTTTAAGAAGTTTATTGGGGGGATTAAGGATAAGAGATTGTGGTTGATGGTTGGAGGATTTTTACTACCAATTGTAATAAGTATTGTTTACTACTTTCTTAATGGAGCTGGAGAGAGGTATTTGCGATCGGCTTTGATGCAAAATATTGGCTACCTTGCTTCTTGGAGCACGGGCGAGCACTCGAATAGCGGTTTTGCTTCTTCTAGTGGATTGATAGTTAGAGCTGGATTGTTGTTTATATCTGTAGTTTCTTATTTGATATTTTCCAAGAAGCTTAAGCTGTCATCAGGAGCTAACTTGAGTGTGGTTTGGTTCTTGTTTGGTTTGTTTGGAGCTTTGTTGTCTGAGAGGCCGTATCCTCACTACTTGATACAGCCGATTGTGCCCTTGGCTATTTTAATTAGTTACTTTTTGTTTGGGAGAAGAAAGGTGATGAAGCTTGTAGTTTTTGGAGTTGGATTGATTTCTGGGTTTTATTATTATCAAATTAAGTTTTGGTACTACCCTATTGTGCCTTATTATAAAAATTATATTGAGTACTCTTTGGGTAGGAAGAGTGTTGATGAGTACAGAAACTATTTTGACTGGAGAGTGACGCAGACATACAAGGTGGCTGAGTATGTAAAAGAAAGTACGGTTGAGTCTGACCGATTGTTTATATGGGGAGATGAGCCTTATATTTACCCCTTGACCGATCGACTACCTATTGGTCGATACACAGTGGCTTATCATGTGGTTGATTTTAATGGATTTGATGAGACTTTAATTGCTTTTGATAAGTTTAAGCCGAAAGTGGTGATAGTAATGGAGTATGAGAAAAGGCCTTTTCCAGAACTTAAAGCAAGATTGATGACTGATTATGTATTGATAAAAAAAATTGATCAAGGGTTGATATATCGTCGGGTTAATGGAATTGAAAAATGAAGAAGACAAAACAAATAAAAATATTCCCATCAAAGAAACCAAGCTTTGGTTTGATAAAATCTCAGATTGATAGCTTGGTGCTTGACTCTGTGTCTAGATTGGCTATGAGGATTGGTTTTGTTGGTTTGGGTTTAAGCGTTGTTATTTTGGCCTTCTATTGGTTAAGGTTGCCCCCGGAAGTTCCTCTTTTGTTTAGTAAGCCTTACGGAGAGAGCCAACTGATATCTGTTTGGGGTTTGGGGTTGTTGCCAGGTTTTAGTTTATTGGTTTTGGTGATTTGTGTGAGTTGGGCGGGACAAGCGCTGGAGGAAGATAAATTGATGGCACAACTACTTTCTTGGATTGGTGGGGTGGTGGCAATAATGAATCTTATTACTTTGATAAAAGTTGTAGGTTTGGTGGTGTGATGGAAATACTTCAATTAATTAAAGTGTTTGGTTTTAGTTTTTTTACTTCAGTGTTGATTGTTCCAGTAGTTATTTATATCTATAAAAAACTTGGCTGGCTGGATGATCCTAAAAAACAGAATCATCCAAAAGTGGTTCATAAGTACCCAGTACCCAGAGGTGGTGGGGTGGCAGTTTTCTTGGTAATCTTGATAAGTAGTTTAATTTTTTTACCCCTAGATAAACATTTGGTGGGAATATTGCTTGGGGGGCTACTTCTAGCTATCGTGGGAGTCTGGGATGATGTGAAGAATATAAACCCCTACTTGAGGCTCGGGCTTGGGTTTTTGGCGGCCGGTTTGGTAGTGGGGGTAGGAATTGGAGTGCCTTATATTAGTAATCCTTTTTCTTCTGGAGCAGTGATAAATTTGAGCCAACCTCAAGTCCAAATTTTTTTGCTGAGAAAAGTAAGAACAATCTGGATATGGGCAGACTTAATGGCATTGTTTTGGATTGTTTCAACGATGAATTTTGTTAACTGGTCAAAGGGTTTAGATGGACAGCTGCCTGGAATTGTGGTGGTAGCGGCGAGTGTAATTGGATTGTTGAGTTTGAGGTTTGTTGATGATGTGACTCAATGGCCGGTAATTCTATTGGCATTTATCGTAGCCGCTAGTTATTTGGGGTTATTGTTGTTTAATTTTTATCCACAAAAAATTATGCCTGGGTATGGTGGCGGGGCTTTAGCTGGATATTTTCTGGCCGTGTTGTCTATTTTATCTGGAGCAAAGGTAGCTACAGCTATTTTGGTTTTAGGAATTCCAATAATGGATGCTTTGTACAGTATTTTAAGAAGAGTTTTTCAGGGTAATTCTCCATTTTGGGGAGATCGAGGACACCTACATCATCGGCTTCTTGATTTTGGCTGGGGGAAAAGACGGGTAGCGGTGTTTTATTGGCTTGTCTCAGGATTTTTAGGATTTTTAGCTCTTAATTTGAATGCTAAACAAAAAATGTATACAATCGTTCTGATAGCAATTTTTGTTGGAGCCTTACTGGTATGGTTAAGTACTTATACGAGCTTTTTAAAGAAGCAAGACCTAGACAGGTCTTAAAAAATTTAAGTTTATATACTGGATTGGTTTTCTCTGGTTGGTTGTTTCAATTTGACAAGTTGGTGACGGTGACCTTGGCAATGATTTATTTTTCGATATTAACCTCGAGTGTTTATATCCTGAATGATATTGTTGATCTTAAATCAGACAAGAAACATCCTTATAAAAAAAATAGGCCAATTGCTTCTGGAAGATTGCCAGTGGAAGTAGCTTTGTTTGTGTGTTTGGGTGGATTTTTTATAAGCTTTGCTCTTGGATGGGGTTTATCTTTTTTCTTGTTTTTAACGATGTTGGCCTACTTTGTCTTACAAGTAATCTACACAAATTTTTTGAAGCATGAGCCGATTATTGACGTAATGATAATTTCTCTTGGTTTTATTTTAAGGGTTTATGCTGGAGCTTTGGTGATAGGAGCCCATATCAATGTGTGGTTGTTGTTGTGCATTATTTCTTTTTCACTATTTTTGGCTATTGGAAAAAGAAGAAGTGAGTTGACTTTACTTCAAGGAAAAATAGGAAGCAGAAAAGTGTTAGGGAGATATCCGGAAAAACTTTTGGATATTTATACTTCGATGTTTGCTAACACGACCTGGTTAACTTATACTCTGTTTACTTTTATGTTTCCGGCTTTTTCTTTTTCGGGAAAGGCTTTAACTTTGCTTAATGATTTACCCAAAACTTTTCGATCTGAAAAGTGGCTGATGCTGACTATTCCTCTGGTGATTTACGGAGTGATGAGGTACCTACATCTAATTTATGAGAAAAATGAAGGGGAGTCTCCTGCTAAGATATTAACTTCTGATAAACCAATGCTCATAACTGTAGGAGTTTGGGGGTTATTGGTGGTGGGTATTTTGTATGGACTTAACTAGGTTACTCAAATTTTTCAGCGTACTTGCCTGAAATCCAGCCTTCTTTGCCGGCTTCATACTCGATTTGATACCAACCGGAATCGGTGTCTACTAGAGGAAAAGTGTCACCGTGATCAACTTTAGTAAGTTCTTCTGATCCAGTGGAGGCTTCTTCTCGAACCCTAACCCAACCAGCATCTGGAGAGTTGATCTCTACATATGGTCTGGCCAACTCTTCTCCGTCTGCTTTGGGTTTGGGTGAAGATTTTGGAGTGGCCTTAGGAGTTGCTTTGGGACTAGTTGTTGGGGAAGCTGAAGGAGTGGCTTCTTGGTCTTTTTCTACTATTACCGGAGTTTCTCCTTCCTCTCTTGAAAGTTGAACAGAGGCAATGAGTTTGTTGCCTTTGACTGTTTTGGCTTTGATGGTTTTTTGATTAAAACCTGGAGAGGTGATAACTAAAACGTGGTCACCTTCGGAAATATTATCGATAGATAAAGGGGCAAAACCTCGAGGTTCTCCGTCTAGATTAACTACAGCTCCATCTGGAGTAGAGACAACAGAAATAGAAGAGGCGCTTTTGTCTGCAAGAGGTTCAAATGAGAGGATTTCTCCTGAAGAAGAGTCGGCAGTAAGACCAAGTTCTCTGTTAACTACGGTTAGAATGCCTGGGCTTAAAGTAATTCTTCCCTCCCAAGGGTTTAAAGCTTGACCGGTGGATTCAGGAACTATTTTTAAGACGTACTGGCCACTTTTTAGTTTTTCGTTGTAGTAGGGGGTTTGGCCCAAATGCTCACCGTCCAGAAAGATGGTGGCTTTAGGGGTGGTGGTAACAGAAAGGGCTGATTTTTTACCTCCTGGCAAGATAGAGCAACCAGAAAGAAGTAAGGGGAAAGCTAGGAGAAATATATATTTTAGTAAGCGATTCATCTCAAGGAGATTCTATCAAAATAAAGCAATTATTACAATAATTCTGGTAGAATAGAGGTTATGGCCTAGTGGCGAAGTGGAAACGCGGCTGTCTGCAAAACAGCTATGCGTCGGTTCGATTCCGACCTAGGCCTCCATTATTGACATTATAGGTTGTTGTGGTATACTACTTGATAGTCCTTGCAAAAACGCGAGGATTTTTTTATGGCTGAATAAGCCATAAGATGAAACGAAACTTATTTTTGTTTTTAAAACTACTGGCAAGTTGGTTGGTTTTGACCTTCTGGTCAGCCTTGCTAGCTACTGTTATGTTCCCCTATCAGGTCTTTAGAGTTTTTGTGCCGAAACGAAAACCTGGCAGACCGGGTGGGAGTTTATTGTCTAAATTCTTTAAACAAGCTTTTGAGAATAAGAAAACCAAGAAGTTTGTTGGAGTAGGTTTAACGGTTGTGATTATGTTTTTTGGG
Source organism: uncultured bacterium (assembly GCA_963980215.1). Lineage (GTDB taxonomy): Bacteria > Patescibacteriota > Microgenomatia > UBA1400 > CG1-02-47-37 > CAXBYZ01. The sequence continues at coordinate 12,230 of CAXBYZ010000004.1, forward strand.
TTGATGGGTAATATCTTGGCAGCTAATACTAGTGTAGCTAATGAACCAACTTTGATAGCTAGCCCAAACGCAAATATTTTAACCATGACGACTCTTCAAAAACCATTTCATGGGGTAGTGGCTCAAGGGTATCATAGCTTTCACAAGGCTATTGATGTTTTGTCACCTGTGGGTACTGAGATTAGGCCGATTGCTGCTGGAGTGGTAACTGAAGCTCAATTTGGCAGATTAGGATGGGGTACAACTTTAGTGATTGAACATGATGGAGGCTTAGTTTCCAGGTATGCTCACTTAAAAGAGATGAAGGTAATTGAGGGAGAGAGAGTTTCTGCCACACAAGCAATTGGGACTGTTGGAATGACGGGTTGGACAACTGGACCACATTTACACTTAGAGATTTATCTGGGTGGAAGAGCGATTGACCCTTTGAGTGTGTTGCCTAGTTTTGATCCGGTAAAACTAGCTCGGGTACGGTAAGCAAATTAATTTCTCCGGCTTGCTGGCGATTGGCTGAGAAGAGAGAGATGCCTAGAATAGCGAGGCTTAAAATTAGCAAAGTGATTGAGGTAAGAATTCCTAGAAAATATTTGTGGAGTTTTTTTAGTTGTAACATTTATTAGTATTCTACCCTAATTTCATGAATCCAAATTTTTGGAGGACGAGACAATATATAGACAATGGTGTCGGCTAGATCTGCTGGATTAGTGAATTTTTCAAGAGGTGGGGTTTCTCCAGTTTTATGAAACATTTGAGTGTTGGTGCCACTTTGATAAATTCCTGCAACCCTAATATGAGTGCCTTTAAGGTCGGCTTTTAGGGTTTCAGTAAAGCCTCTAACACCCCACTTACTAGCAGTGTAGACTGATTGACCAGCCTGAGCGGTGACACCAGATTTTGAAGAGACGTTGATGATGGCAGCGTCTTTTTGTGTTTTGAGGTGAGGCAAAATAAGATTGGTGGCGTGGATTAAAGAGGTTAAATTGGTTTGAATAACGTCGTCAATAATTACTGGCTTAACTTTTTCAATAGGCATCATTTTTTGCCAAATGCCAGCACAGTTGATTAAGATATTAATTTGCTTGAAGTCTTTGGCAATAGATTTTATGGTTTGAGTTAGTTTTTCGGTGTTGCGAATATCACAAGGGTAGGCTTGAACTTTTTTGGCACCAAGCTTGCTGGCTTGTTTGGCAACTTCTTTTAAGTTTGATTCTGTTCGACTAATTAAAGCAAGGTTTGTGCCTTGTTTGGCTAGTTTTAGGGCAATTTGTTTGCCAATACCCTGACTAGCTCCGGTAATAATGGCGGTTTTGTTTTTTAAGTTCATAGTTTGTTTTTAATTTCTTTAATTGTATATCTTTTTTGCTTAAGTTGGCGAATTTTTTTAATTTGTTTAATCATGCTTGAGTCGTAAAGCTGGTAGCCACCGTTTGAGTGACTGCTGACAGTGAGTAAGCTTTGAGTTGTCCAGAACCTAATAGTAGAAACTGTTTCTTTTGAGGCTTTAGCTAATTGACCAATTTTAAGTAAAGGTGAAGGTTTTTTGCTTGAAGGTTCCGAACTAAATTTCGGAAAGTTCGGAACCCGCGGAACTCTGGCGGACAGATAAATATCTAAAGAATTATTGACTGATTGGTAAATTAATTTATAGTAGCTGTCCAAGCTACCGCCTATCTGAGCGGTTTCTAAAGATTTTAGATAGGCAAGTCTATTTGTTAGCTTAATAATAATAGGCGGATAGCCTGCTTTAATTAAGAAAAGGTTCATTAGTAGTCTAGCGGTGCGACCATTTCCGTCTGCAAAAGGGTGAATAGTAACCAAGTGATAGTGAGCATCAGCGGCTAGCTTAACTGGATGAAGTGATTTATTTAAGTTAATTTTGTGAACAAATTTGGTCATTAAGGTTTTGATTTTTGTTGGATTAGGCATGATGACTCTGGATCCAGCAATTCTAACGGCAGTGCTTCTGTATCTACCAGCACTTTGATCGTCTATTTTTGAGAGAATTATTTGGTGAAGATCTAAAATGTCATTTTCTTTTAGAGTGTAGTTTTTTTTAGCAAGAGAATAAACATAATCCAAGGCTTGGGCATGATTAGTGGCTTCTAGGTGTTCTTTTAAAGATTTACCGTTAACAGTGATGCCTTTATCTAAAACTATCGCAGTTTGCTGTCGTGAAAGAGTATTACCCTCAATAGCGTTTGAGGTGTAGGTTAACTCGACTCTAAGCCAATCCTTAAGGTTTCTAGATAGATCCTTTGGAAGAGGCTTGGCCTGATCGAGTTTTTTCTTTTTATCGTCAATAATCTTAAGCAGGTTTTTCATTCTAGTGTGAAGTATAAAGTATTACTTAATGGTTGTCAAATTAAAAATAATTGACGGGGACCTGTCATAAGGTACCAAAAACCCCTCCGATGTGCTCGGAGGGGTTTGAGATTTTTTAACTTGCAAGGTTCTGAACTCGAACTTCTTTTGAAGTTCGGAACCAACGAACTTTGCCTACATTCCCATGCCACCCATTTGGGGCATGCCACCCATTGGCATGGCTGGAGTGTTGTCCTCTTTGGTTGGGAGCTCGGTAACTAAGCACTCTGTGGTTAAGATCATGCTGGCTACTGAAGCGGCGTTTTGAAGAGCGGTTCTAGTAACCTTGGCTGGATCTAGGATTCCCTGCTCTAACATGGAACCAAATTCCATGGTTAAAGAGTTAAAGCCAAAGTCTTTTTTGCCGTCTTCGACTTTTCTAACTACCCAACCAGCATCGGCTCCAGCGTTTTCAGCTAAGAGTCTTAGCGGTTGTTTTAAGGCGTCTTTCAAGATTTCAAGGCCGACTTTTTCGTCTTCATTGGCAGCGGCTACGCCTTCAAGAGCTTTGGAGGCTCTTAGTAAAGTGACTCCTCCACCTGGAACGATGCCTTCTTCGATAGCTGCTTTGGTAGCCTCGACAGCGTCTTTAACTCTTTCTTGAGTTTCCTTGAGTTCAACTTCTGTGGCGGCGCCGACGTTGATAATGGAAACTCCACCGGCTAGCTTGGCTAGTCTTTCTTGGAGTTTTTCTTTATCAAAATCCGAATCGGTTCTTTCCATCTCTTGTTTGATGGAGGCGATTCTAGCATCAATTGATTTTTTAATACCCTTACCACCAATTATTCTGGTGGCATCCTTACCGGCCCAAACCTTTTCAGCATTACCACAGTCTTCGACTGTTACTGAGTCTAGTTTTCTGCCGGTATCTTCAGAGATAACTGAAGCGCCAGTTAGAATAGCAATGTCTTCGAGCATGGCTTTTCTTCTGTCACCAAAACCTGGGGCTTTGATAGCAAGAAGATTAAAAGCACCTCGTAGCTTGTTAACTACTAGAGTAGCTAGGGCTTCACCTTCGATGTCATCAGCGATGATGACGATGTTCTTAGTTACTTTAACGGCTGACTCTAGAAAAGGAAGAAGATCAGCAATGGCGGTAATTTTTTGATCAGTAATTAAAATGAGTGGGTTTTCGATCTCTGACTCCATTTTGTCTGGATTGGTAACAAAGTAAGGAGAGGCATAGCCTTTATCAAACTCCATACCTTCTTTGTGATCGATAGACATCTCAAAGCCTTTTGATTCTTCGACTTCAACAACACCATCACGACCAGCCATCTTTAGAGCATCGGCAATTTTGCTACCAATATCGGTGCTAGCTGAAGAGATAGTGGCTACTTGAGCAATTTCCTCATCACCCTTGACTGGTTTGCTGATTTTTTTAATTTCTTCAACAATAGCCTTAACACCTTTATCTATACCTTTTTTCATAAGCATAGGGTTGGCACCTGCGGTGACGTTTTTTAAACCTTTAGAGACGATGGCTTGGGCAAGGAGAGTACTGGTAGTGGTGCCGTCGCCAGCAACATCGTTGGTTTTGGAAGCGGCTTCTTTAATTAGCTGAGCTCCCATGTTTTCAAATTTGTCTTCAAGTTCAATTTCTTTGGCTACGGTAACACCATCGTGAACAATAGTGGGTCCACCAAAAGATTTGTCTAGGGCGACGTTTCTTCCTTTAGGTCCTAGAGTAGTAACAACTGCTTTGGCCAAGATATTAACTCCGTTTAAGAGTTTTTGGCGAGCATCTTCACTAAAAATAATTTGTTTTGGCATAAAATCTCCTTTATTTAACAATAGCTAGTACATCTTTAAATTCGATGAATAAAACTTCATCTTTGTCAGTTAAGCCAAGCTTAACTTCGTTACCGCCCCATTTTTTGTAGATGATGGTGTCTCCATTTTTACAGGGAGCTGGGCGAGTAGTGCCAGAATCTGTAACTTCTTCTGGACCAACTGCTAAAACTTTAGCTTGCTGGGGTTTTTCGTCGTGAGAGTCTGGCAAGTATATGCCTGAAGCAGTCTTTTTTTGAACAGCAACCGGTTCTACTAAAATGTATCCGGCGACTGGTTTTAAGTTTGGTGTAGCCATAAGCTTCCTCCTATAAATTATTTAAATATTTAATAAAATTAAGCTATCACTCGATGATAGCAAGTGCTAGTGTATGAGATTTAAAAAACTTTGTCAAGCAGGGATTGTGTGGGCTTGAAGCCAAGCGGCTATAATCTCGACTGAGAAATTTTTATTTTCTGAGTTAACGGCAAACTCAACTAACTCCTGATGGGAATATTTTAGCTTAAGGTTATTTATTTCCAAAAACATCAACGTTGCTGAGCTTGAAGTTCTTTTGTTGCCATCAATAAAACCATGATTTTTTGTTAATGACTGCCAGAGAGCTCCTGCTTTTTTGAAAATGTTTGGATAAAGATCTTTGCCGGCAAATGATGATTGTGGCCTAAAGATGGCTGAGTGAAGTAAGTTCCAATCTCTGATTCCTAAACTACCACCTGTTTTTTTAACGATTTCGTCGTGAAGAAAAACAACTTGTTCAATGGTGAGGTATACAATCGACATTAAAGTCTAGCAAGTTTTTCTAAGGCTGGCTTGTGGCGTTTGATAAAGCTATCAACTCGTTTGACAAATTGAGGAGATAGGCTTGATTTTATTAGTTTATCTGAGTTTTTTATGTTAGTTTGAACTTTAAGAACTCCTGTGTTTGCTTCGATAGCGGTAGTAACGGTGTGGCCGGTAGAAAGATTAGCTTGTTTGACAAATTCTTTGGGCAAAGTGATTCCTAATGAGTTACCAACTTTAATTATTTTTTGAGTCATAGTTATAACTATGTTATAACATGGGTAATTAACTGTCAAGTAAAAATTTCTTAACTTTTTGAATTAATACTTCTCTATCCTCTGGTTTGCTAAAATTGTGACCGCCATTAATTTCTTGATAAGTAAGATTTTTTATTTGCTTGTAGTGTTCGTAGTTGTCATTACCAGCAACATCATCTTGCATTGGTTTTAGGATTAAAAGTTTGGTGTTTTCAGCTAGTCTCACAACAGCCTGGTGCTCATCAAGATTTTTGATTACTTGCCAAAAAGACGGGCCAATTTTTGTAATGTCCCCAGAAGATCTGGGATAAATAGTTATCCCTTTTTCATCGACTCTGCCTCCTTGTTTGATAATTCTGTCTTGGATGGCTGGGCCAATATCTGCGGCGGTGCTGGGTGGAGCGCCGAGAATGGTTTTGGCTATCCCTTCTGGATTTAACATGGCGGTAATAAAACAACCCATGGAGTGAGCATAAATATATATCTGTCCAGAAAAATTATTATTTACGTAGTTAATAATCGTGTTTAAATCTTTCGTTTGTTTTATGTAGTCTACATCTACATCTCTACCCTCTGACAAACCATAGCCAGTAAAATCAAAGCGGATAATTCTTAAACTACCTTTTAAGCTTTTAACAAAATCTGGAAAAAGATTTTGGCTTTCATCTTTGCCCGTGCCAAAGCCGTGAACGAGGATTAAGGTTTTAGATGAGTTTTGGTCTCCTTCAATTACAAAGTCAATATTTTCTCCTGATGGATTATTTATTTTCATAAGGAATTATATCAAAAAATGTAAACGTATTTTATACTATGTGGTAGTATGAACTCTTTATCCTCTCCTGAAACCCCAAAAGGGCTTGAATGTGACACAACATCCCATGAATTTAATGTTGAGGGTGGAAATGTTCCAATCACTGAATACATTTCTAGGAATCCTGAATCTAAAGTCGATGGTGTGTGTTGTGTCGTTCTGACTGGATTTAAACAGATGAACCTTGATGACCCAATTCCTGCTATTGCTTCTGTTTGTGCTAATAAATTTGGTAAAAGTGTAATTGTGGGCGAAACTGTAATTGAAGGTACAAAATCACCTTTAGAGTTTGTTGTGAATAGGCACCTTGCAATGCTAATGGCTATCAACAATATTGTGGATAAAACACAAGCTAGGGAAATTATCCTGGTGGGGTTTTCGCTGGGAGGCTCTTTGGCTTTAAGTTTAGCAAGAGGTTTTCCTCCCACGAAACTTAAAGCAAGCTTAAAATCTATTATATCTCTTGGAGCTCCTAAGCGCCCTCATTGGTTAAATCTGCCATATTTTCAATCTAAGTCTGAATTCGATTTTGAAAGTGGATATTATATAGTTGGCAATAGGGGCTTGAGAGTTCCATTATTCGAGGCAATGGATGTTTCTAGATTTGATCCAAAGAAAATTATTAATAGATTAACAAAATCTGGTGTTAATATTCATTCTGTTAGAATGAGGGGTGATAGAGTGGTTCCTAGAAAAGATTCAGTAACTGATGGTATAAATTCAATGTTAACTCCAAGATTGAAAACATATTTAATTTCTGGAGATATTGATGGTTTGAGCCCCTCAGATATTCATAGCTGGCGAGGCACGGAAAGAAATCGTCAATTGTTGGTTGATGTTTTGGGAAAAATTTTGGATAATGAAAGGAAGGAAATAAAGGTATAATGGTTTTTGATGATTGATGGAAATGTAGTTAGATTAATTAATCGGGAAAATTGGGTGGAGATTGATTTGGTGGGGGCAAGAATTAAGAGGTTGGTTTTGGACAATAAAATAGTTTTGTCGAGCTTTACTAGGATTGATGGCAAGGTGGGGTCAACTCACCCATGCACCCCAAACTTTGATAAAGACAAAAGAGGAGTTGGGACTCAATTACCCCAACATGGACCGGCTAGAAATGAGGTTTGGGAAAAGCTGGAAGAACGAAGTAACAAATTAAGGCTGGGATATAAGATCGACGGTAAGCTGTATCCTGAGTTTTTGGGACTAGAAGTAGAACAGGTTTTTTTGCTGGAAAATAACTCATTTACGATTGAAACTGGGCATAAAAACAAAGGTAACCAGGCAATGCCGGTAAATTTTGGAGAGCATTTTTATTTTAAGACCTTAAAGTCTGGCTGGGAGAGAGTGATGGTAAATGGAGTAAAAATAGCCAAGAAAGTTAAAATTACCGGAAGAGTTAATCTAAAAAATCATAATATAATTACGGGTCTTGGTGTTGGGGATATAAATATGGAAATATCTGGATTGCCGATGGCAACAACTTGGGCGGGTTGTGATGAAAATAAGTATGATCAAGAGTATGTGTGTATAGAACCGGTGGAGGGCAGACGGGCTTTTGGCGATGATCCTGGATTTTTTGGAACTAAAGAAAGCATGATTCAGGCTGGAGATTCGAGGACAACTATAATTAAGTTGAGTTTAAATAACTAACTTTAGTCATAAAACTGGCGGTAGCGAGAGTAAAGGGAGTGGAAGTTTTTACACCAAGTTTTTGTGTAGTTAATTGAAGTGAAAAAAGGTCTTAAGTCTGCTATTAAATCTTTTGATGTAATGGGCTTGATTTTTTTATCTAGAGCTGGCCAAATAATGGTGGGTGTATAGCCTGAGTGCTTGAGTCGTTTTTTGTCTGGTAAGACTTCTTTGCTCATGTACCAAATTAAATCATAAAAGTCGCGACCCTTGATAAGAATATCTGTGTCACCTTTTTTGAAAACTCTTTCTAGGCAAGCAACTATTTTCCCTGCCATTAAGACTGGTAGGCTGTAGTGCTTGATAACTGTAGAGATTTGATTTTCCTGAAGCATAGAAATTTTTGTATCCAAACCGCTACCGGAGGATGAGTGAGAAATCTCCACCTTAAGATGAAGTTTTTCTGAAGCCATAGGAGATAAACCAAGCTTATTTAAAATAGGAAATTTAAAAGTAATTCTATTAATTTTTTCTCCTGACTGAATTTTGTAGTCAACATTTTTAAACTTTAACTTTTTAAAGTAATCGCTGACAGTGTCAGCAAAATCATTAAGATCGACTTTCTTTCCTGAAGTAAAGTCTAGATCTTCAGACATTCTGTCTAAGCCGTAAGCTTTTTTTAAAGCTGTGCCTCCGTAGAAAATTAAGTTCTGTCCGTGTGGGCTGCTATAAATAGCAGATAAAATATGGGTTTGAAGGTACTCTTTTAGTAAAATCCTAGTAGTTAAGCTATCAAGCTTGTCTGATTTGGCGTCCCTGACAATTTTTTGAAGTTTTTTATAAATTGGGTGCATAAGATTTTAGTTGATGTTTAATAAAATTGGCTTTAGGCTGTCCAATTAGCTTGAGATAGCGCTTGAATTCACGCCAATCATTTTTAGTAAATATATCTAACTTGAGGCGTTTTTCTTCGACTAAGTTGTAGTTTTTATTTAAGTTTGTTGTGGCGAAAAAATATAGATAATCAAACAAAGCCTTTGCTTTGGAGGCAATAAAGTAAGTGTTATCACCAAAATCTTTTTCTATGTAACCGGTAAATAGATCTTCTTTTATTTTCTGATAAGTGAAAGATCCGAGATTATTTTCAAAATTTCTAGTAGTTTTTAGGCTGACGCTGGTAAATAGTCTAACTCCTTCAGTGAGAATATCAAATTTAGCTAAAACATATTCCAATGAGAGATAGGATGGATTACAAAGAGTATTGGCGATAAATTCTTTATATTCTGATTTGTGGCCGTTTTTTTCAAAATAAGATCCAGTAGTGTAAAAGCCGTTTTTTAGCTTAACAAGTTTATTTTTGGCCAACATTCTTTTGATGCTGATGTCTAAAGTGTTGCTAGGCTCCTGAGTAATTACTCTTAAAGAGTTTTTAGTGAAGGAGGGTAGTTTGTTGAGCTGATTTAAAGTGGTTGTTTTCATATTATTTAGAATATGGTACATATTATGTACTAAATCCTAAATATTGTCAAGGGGTGGTTTTGAGGAGTTTTTTAACAAATACAGGGTGATAGCAAAGAGAGATAAGCCAAAGTAGGTAGCGAAAAGCCGGGCTGAAAATTGATCAATAAATTTGCCGATAAAAATAGCGGTTAAAGCAAAAGGAATGATGGTAAGTAGATTAAAGGTGGATAGAGTGGTGGCACGATATTTTGACTTGGTGCTTTGATTGACAATATCTGAGGTAATATTTTTGTTGATGTGATGAATGGCGGCGGTGCCAAATAAAGCTAGACCTCCAAGATATTTTGAGAGAAAAATTAAGATGGACATGAGAGAAGCATAAGCAAGATTGAGAAGATAAAAGGCTTTGATGGCGGTAAAGCGTTTTTTAATTTTGGGAGCCAGTTGAACTGCACTGGCTGAAATAATAAAGAGTAGGCTGTAGAAGAAACCCAACTCTTTTGGTTGATAGCCAAAATCAATAATTAAAGAATCTCCTAAAAATTCGTAAGGAATAACTAATATAGAAGTGATGATTAATAAGCTAATAATTCGTTTTTTAAAGGTTTGGCTGAAAAGTTGACGAAAGCCTTGCTTGGTTTGATTAATGTAGGTGGTAAAGCTAAATTTTTGGGTGTCGATATTTGGCTCGGTAATAAATAAAGTGCCTATAAGTCCTAAAAAAAAGAAAGCTCCGGTAACAATAAATGGCAAGCCGGGACGAAGAGTATATAGAAAACCGCCAATGATGCTGCAGATAGCCCAAGCGACTAAACTGATTGTTTGGATGTTGGCTAGAATTTTTTCATATTTTTTTTCTTTATGATCTTGTTTTAAAGAATCATAAACTAAAGCCTCGTAAGAACCGGAAAAAAGAGCAGAACCCAAAGTCATAATAACAACGCTAATAATTAGGTAAGAGTAATTTAAGGCTATACCCATGATTGTTTGGCCAATGGCTTGGAGAAGAAAAGCAAAGGTGAGGGTGTATTTTTTACCAAAAATATCGGCGATGGCTCCAGTGGGAATTTCACTAATAATGGAAATTATAATCCAAGTGGTTTCGATCAAGCCAATACCTTGGTAGTCGGTAAATTTTAAGTAGTATAAAAGCCAAATTCCTAGCCAAAATAAAGAGTTCCAGCAAAAGGTAAGATAGTAAGCAAGTTTAATGTTTCTTTTCATAAAATGATTTTATCATTTAAGGTTCGGAACCTTAAATAATTTTGTCATTTCTAATAAACTTTTGTAGTTCTTTTTCTGAGTAGTGGCGGACTTTATATTTGAGGATTTTAGTGGTGGAGAGCTTGGGGTTGTGGGGGTGGACGACTATAACGGAGCCGCCAATTTGCTTCATGAGCTTTCGTTTAGCGGGAAGGTTTGGGGTGTGGGCGGAGACGGCAAGAATGTCAGGTCTAATTTTTTTTAGTAATTTTAGGTGATCAGTTGGGTTATCAAATTTTTCTGGGAGAGAGAAAATTTGATCGGCAATCCCCCACTTTTTTAGGTTTTTAATTCTGGTGTTTATGGGGTTAATGGGGCGGTTTTTGCCTTTGAGTTTTTTGACCCGGACGTCTGTTTCGAGGCCGACTAAAAGGATGTTTGGTGATACACCTCCGAGGTGCACCGCAGGTGCAACCTCACCTCGGAGGTGGTGAGATTGGGGTGAAAATTTAAGGTTCGGAACCTTAAATTTTTTGGCGGCTTTGAGAAATTTTTTGTGTTCCTCATGAAGAACGTCGAAGCAGCCGGTGATGAGGATTTTGGTAGACATTGAAGGTTCCGAACTAGCCTCGACATTCGTCGAGGTCGTCCCGATTAAATCGGAACTGGAAGTTCGGAACCCTACACCTTTAAGGACTGTCCTTAGCTTGGCTTTGTATTCCTTTATAACTATTTTGCCGGTGGGACGAGGGTGAAAAAAGGCAGAGTGAAGGGTGACTTTTTCGTTGGTGATTTTTTTCTTCATGTAAGCATATTGAAGCTTGAAGGCGAGGAGGTTGAGATAGTTCAATACAGAAGGTTCGGAACTAGCTCCGGTGTTCACCGGAGTTGCAAGATTACTTGCTGAAGTTCCGAACCAACGAGGCTTGGTGGTTTTATCTTCTGTTAAGAACTGTTCTTGTAGGGCGTTTTTGGGTAGTGCATTGGGTAAGAATTTTTTGACCCAAGAGTTTGTAGAGATAAATTTTTCGTAAGTTTGGTCTTTATTGTAAAGGGGTTTGATTTGGCAAACTTCGTGAGCAGTGTAGAGATTGCGGCGAGATTTAGGTATAGAAATGGATGATTCTTCTAAGAAAAGGTTGAGGCAGATGGCATTCTCGGGTCCGAGTACGGACTCGAGTCCTTTAAGGTCCGGCCTTAAAGGAGTACCTTCAAGAACGGACCTTTTTTGAGGACGACGACGGAGGTGAAAGATTTCTAGGAGAGGAATAACCAACAAGCGAGTCAACCAAAGACGGTTGGTGGTGGTGACAATCATAAGATCGATGTCGTCGTTTTTGTCTGAGTTGTTCATGGCTAAGGCTCCGGTGACGGCAATTAATTTAACTGAAGGGATAGCACTTAAAATTTTAGATATTTTTTTAGCTTTAGTTAACTTTAATTGACTAAAGTGATGGCGAGATTTGCGGATCTTGGCAAGATGGGAGCGGTTTGGGAGGTGGTAATAATTGGAGGTTTTCCCAATCAAAGGTTCCGAACTGCCTTTCGCTTTGCTGCAGGTTGCTGAAAGTTCGGAACCAACGAGTCCTGAAAGAACGGACCTTTTATCTGAAATTAGCCATTTAATTATCTCTTTCTTGGTTAGAGGATAGTCGAAAATATCGGCATAAGCGAGAGTTTTTAAGATGGCTTCCATTTTATTTAGCTAAGCCGTATTGGGACAGAACCTGGGTAACACCTTGAGATAAATTTTGAAGAGTGGTTTTTTCTTGATCATCTTTTAAGTATGAGTTAATGGCGTCTTCGTAGTACTTGATTAATTTATCGTTAAGACCATTGTCGAAAGTTTTTGAAGCTAGGGGCCACGATTGAGATGAAATCGCCTGAGACAAGACAGCTCCTAGGTAGGGATCTGATTGCAAGCTTGAGGCCATATCTTGGCGGCTGTAGGGCTCACCAAACAAACGAATTTGAGAGGCAATTGAGTACATTTTGGTTAAAACTTCTTTAGTGCTTAGGTATTTTAAGAATTCCCAAGCTTCTTTTGATTGAGTAGAGTTTTTGGAAACACCTTCGATCCAGTAGGTAGCCCAAGCTACATTAGTGCCTGGTAACTGAGGAACTGGATACATCTTAAAGTTTAGTTGAGGATTGATGGTTTTTATCTCCAAAGCTCTCCAAGATGGAGCGATAAACATGGCAACTTTGCTGGTGGCAAAGGCATAAGTGGAAGCCGGTAAAGCCGTGTCCCAGCTTTTGTCTTGGGTGGCAAATAGGGTGTAGAACTTCATGGCAGAGACAACTTCTTCTGAGTCTGGTTGAGCTGGGTCTCCTCCATTCTGGAGGATCATTAAGCCTAAAATGTCTGAGAAGTTATCTACATTACCTGTAGTCCCTAAAGCTACTCCCCCTCGAGTTAGTTTTTTGCCAGTTTGATCAAATTGACGTAGCTTGAAAGCGGTTTGGCGAAGGTTGTTCCAAGTAGTAGGCACTTTTAGATCTGGTGAGGTGGCCAAGATATCTTCGTTGACGTATAGAGAGAGGGCATCAAATTCTAGGGGGATGCCGTAGTAACGACCGGCAGAGAAAACATCTTTTTTGACTACTGGGTAGAAAGTGGCGTCAAATTCGTTGCCTGAGTAGATGGCTTCAGGCATGGGTGAGAGGTCTGCTTTGAGCATTGGAAGCCAAGTGTTGTGGTATCTAAAAATGTCTGGGCCGTCACCTTTGGCTAGAGCAGATTGAAGACGCTCACGATAGTCTTTATGAGATTGCCTGACGTACTGGATATTGACGTTTGGATGGGCAGCTTGATAGTCGCTAATTATTTGGGAGATAGAAGATTCGGGTTCCCAAAGACCCCAGTACTTTAGAGAGATAATTTCTGGTTCTTTGTTTTTTGAAAATTGAGGAATAATAACCTTGAAGACTAATAGGGCGGCGAAAATGACAATACCCAGACCAATAAGGAGGGGTAAAAATCTTTTGAAGATTGGATCAATAACTTGAGCTGGCTCACCTGGCTCTGGAAAAGATGGTGGGGTCTCTTCTGGTGGTGGAACAGAATCTTCTTCTGTTGGAGTGTCTGGAAGAGGTGGAGAAACAGGAAATGGTGGAGATGCTGACTCTGCAGAATCATTAACTGGAGGAGTTGGAGGGGGTGTTGAAGTTTCTGCAGATGGTAGGACAGTATTTGAATCATTCATATGTGTGTTATTATCTTAACAAAGACCTCTTATGATAAGCAACATATATAAAAAAACAGTAGTAATATTATTGGGGATTTTAGCTGGAATTACAGGGATTATGTTGTTGTATGGAGTTTCTTATTCCCAAAAGATATATCCCTTTTTATATGTTGGAAAAACTAATGTATCTAACTTGAGTATTGATGAGGCGGAAAAAATATTGAGAGAGAAAATTCCCGAAGGGTTACAAGTGCTTGATGTTTGGTTTGGAAATCAGAGCTTTGCGGTGGAAGCGAGTGAGCTGGAGTATGATCCAAAATTGACGGCGGATAAAGCTTATTTGGTGGGGAGAGAAGGAAAGTTTCTTGATAATTTTAAAACTAAGTGGAGCTTGTGGTTTAGCAAAAAATCTTTAAGTTTTGAGTATAAGCTTAATAGTGAGGTGTTGGAGGAGCAGGTTGATTTATTGATATCTCAAGTGTCGGCGCCACCGATTTACTACTCTCTTTCTCAAACTCCGGAGGGTCAGATAGTGGTTGTGCCTGGGAAGAGTGGAAGAGTGGTTAATAAGAATAAGCTGATGAAAGATATTGATAAAGGACTTAGTAACTTGGATTTTTCTAAAATAGTAGTTGAGGCGAGTTTGATAGAAGTTGTTGTGAGTCAAGAAGAGTTGGAAAAAGCACAAAGGAGAGGAGAGTTATTGAAAGAGAGAGTTTTGAGTTTGAAGTATGGAGATGGTGAGAAAAAAATTGAAGGTCAGGGCTTGATTGATTTGATTGATTTTAAGGGTGGTTTTGATGAAGAAAAAGTTAAAAAATTGATGGGATTGGTGAGTGAGGAAGTAAACCGAGAGCCTCAAAATGCTGTTTTTAGATTTGAAGGTGGAAGAGTGGTTGAGTTTAAGCCGGCTATAGATGGTCTTTTGGTGAATGAAGAAATTTCTATTATTAAGGTGGTTGATGGTCTTTCCAGGCTAGAAACTCTTAACTGTAAAGAAGTTTGCGAAACAATTATTGTTAACCTAGAAGTAGAGAAGTCTGCTCCAGAAGTTAGAATTAGTGAAGTTAATAATTTAGGAATTGTTGAGTTAATTGGAAAGGGTGAGTCAACCTTTCATGGATCGATACCCTCTAGAGAACATAATGTGGCTCTAACTGCTTATAAGTTAGATGGGGTATTAATTAAACCAGGAGAAGTGTTTTCGTTTAATGGAAGTGTGGGTGATATTTCGGCAGCAACTGGATACCAAAGTGCTTACATAATTAAAGATGGAAGAACTGTTTTGGGTGATGGAGGTGGAGTTTGCCAAGATTCGACAACAATGTTTAGAGCAGCACTTGATGCTGGATTGCCAATTATTGAAAGACACCCTCATGCATATAGGGTGAGTTATTATGAGCAAGGGTCGCCGGTGGGGATTGATGCTACGATTTACTCTCCTTCTACTGATTTCAAGTTTTTGAATGATACGCCGGCACATATATTAATTCAGACAAATGTGAATACTGTGAGCAATTATTTAAAAATTGAAATTTATGGAACAAGCGATGGGAGAGTAGCAACAATTAGCAATACTAGATTGTGGGACCAGTCTCCCCCGCCAGATCCCAAGTACGAAGATACCCCGTCACTGGCTACTGGAGTAGTAAAACAGGTAGACTGGGCAGCTTGGGGAGGAAAAGCGGCTTTTGATTGGAGGGTGGTTAGAGGAGGTGAAGTTCTACAAGAAAAAACTTTTTACTCAAGCTATAGACCTTGGCAAGCAGTGTACTTAAGAGGAATATGAAAATGTTGCGCCCTCAAAGGTCCGGCCTTAAAGGAGTACCTTCAAGAACGGACCTTACTATGATAATAGTATTGGGTTTGTTAGGGTTACTATTAGTTCAGTGGTTGACTCCCAATATTTGGGGGGCAGATGGGTATTACCATATTCAACTGGCGGAGATGTTTAAGAATAGTGGTTTTTTGAAAACTTTGCCTCAAGCTAGATTTTCTCATTTTGTTGATAGATTTTCTAATAAAGATTGGCTCTATCACCTAGTGCTAGTACCCTTTACTGGTTTTAATAACCTTTTTGTGGGAGCAAAGTGGGCAGCTTTTGTGTTTGGAGGAATTTTATATAGTAGTTTGTTGATGGTTGCTAGTTACTATGTTTCTAGTGTTGGTTTGATAATTGTAGGGGTGTCCCCTTTTCTATCTAGTCATTTTATTCAGACTTTGTCTCGACCCAGACCGATGGTGCTGGGAATTACTCTTGGTCTATGGGTGGTTCACTTTTTGATTCAGAAAAAAAACAAGCAAGTTTTTTGGGGGTCTTTGGTTTACTCGATGATGCATATTACTGCGCCTTTGGTGATTGGATATGGAGTGGTGGTGAGTTTCTGGAGATGGTTGTTTAAAGAAAATTCCAGGTACGGAACCTGGAATTTAGTGGGGATGGCTGTTTTGGGAGTTTTGGGCGGGTTTATTCTACATCCTAATTTTCCTAATAACTGGTTTTATTTTTACTTAAACGGAATCTTGGTGCCGTTTTTCGCAGCCCGCTGGGGGGTTTTGGAGTTGGGGGCAGAGTTTTTTCCGATGACCACCTTGGATTATTTTAAAAATTATCCCTTAATAGTTTTGGGATTGTTGTTTATGGTAGTAGTGGTTTTGGTGGAGAGACCAAAAGTAAAGAGTGAGACTCAGGTAATGTTTTTGTTGACAAGTGTGTTTGTGGTGATGGGGATGATGAGTCAGAGATATATTGCTCATGGCTATCCTTTTATGGTTTTGAGTTTAGCTATGTTTGTTAGTGATTGGCACAGAGATAAGGAGTTTAAGAAATTTTTGAAGAAGATTGAGGGGGCAGTTAACTTAATTATGGTAAGTGGACTAATTATAGTGATATTGCTGATATTTAGTGGTTTTAAGAGAATGGTGGCAACGGCTAAGGGAACCAGCGTGATGAATGGCCACTACGAAGAGATGGGTGGGTGGCTAAAGGATAATGTGCCTGAAGGTGAGTTAATCTTTCATTCTAACTGGTCTGACTCCCAGTACTTTATTGGAGTTAATCCCAAAAATGATTATTTTGTAACTATGGATCCTGTTTATATGTGGCATAAAAATCAAGAGGTGTATAAACTTTACCGAGCGGTGGCGTTTGGGCAAATCGAGGATCCTTATAAAGTTTTGAAAGAAGGGTTTAAAGTAAATTATGGTTATGTGGGGAAGAATTATTTTTCCGCTTTGGTTGATCAAATTAACAATGATGAGCGGTTTGAGGTGGTTAAAGAAGACCAATTTGGATTAATTTTTAAGTTAAAGTAAAATATAAATATCGTATATTGACATATATACATAAGTATGTTAGTATGTATATATGTTAACTAGAACCACTGTGACTTTGCCAGATTATTTAATTGAAGAGGCTAAATACTATGCCGTTTCTCATAAGACTAATTTGAGTCAATTAGTAAGA
Organism: uncultured bacterium; assembly: GCA_963980215.1. Classification (GTDB taxonomy): domain Bacteria; phylum Patescibacteriota; class Microgenomatia; order UBA1400; family CG1-02-47-37; genus CAXBYZ01. The sequence continues at coordinate 29,181 of CAXBYZ010000004.1, forward strand.
GAATCTTTAGCAGATAGAATACAGCTAAATTCTTCTTCTAGTCGAAATTCCATATTAAAATTAGCCGGATCACTTAATCTTGGTGGCAAACAACCCCCAAGCCGAAGTGAGCTGTATGAGAAACATCTTAAGCAAAAGCTTGGCCTTTGATACAAATATATTAGTTTACTTGTTGGATAAAAAATCTGTTTTTCATGAAGAAACAGTAAATGCAGTTTTAAAAATTGAGTTAGATAAATTTAAACTAGTGATAGCTCAACAAAGTATTGTGGAGTTGGTTTCTGTGTTGACTGGTCATTATGATTTATCGTTGAAGGAAGCTTCAAATAAGGTAAGTCAAATTATTGATTCTAAAATTTCAATTGTTTCTCCTTTGCCTCAAACGACAAAAACATATCTTGAGTTGTGTAGAATAAATAAAAAATCAAAAAATCATTTTGATTTATTTCTGGCAGCTACTTTAATAGATAATAAAATTAATCAAATAATGACTAATGATAAATTTGGATTTAAGAATATTGAACAACTTAAAGTAATATTAATAAAAAAATAAAAAAATCTAAATTAAGTGTTTGGGTGGGGTTTTGTTGAAGTGGGCAAAAGCTTGTTTGGTAGCAACCCTGCCTTTGGAGGTGCGTTTTAAGAAACCGATTTGAAGCAAGTAGGGCTCGATAACCTCTTCGAGGGTATCTTTTTCTTCGGCGATGGTGGCGGCTAGAGTGTCTAAGCCGACTGGTCCGCCCTGATGTTTGTTAATCAAGGCTTTTAACAATCTCTGATCGTTGGCGTCAAGTCCCATGGCGTCAACTTCTAAAAGCTTCAAGGACTCGTTTAAAACAGATTCAGTAATAGCTGACTCCCCTTTTATTTGAGCCATGTCTCGACATCGTTTTAAGAGTTTTAGGGCGATTCTGGGTGTGCCTCGGGAACGAAGAGCTAGTTTTTTGGCAACGGATCCATCAATAGTAATTTTGATTTTGGTGGCGGCGTTTTTGATGATTTGAACTAAGTTATCTGGATTGTAAAAAGTAAAACGGTGAGTGATGCCAAAACGATCTCTTAAGGGGGCGGCAATTAAGCCAATTCTGGTGGTGGCTCCGACTAGGGTAAATTTAGGAAGCTCCAGCTGAAGAGTTCTAGCTGATGGTCCTTGGCCGACGACAATGTCTAAACGATAGTCTTCCATAGCTGGGTAGAGAGTTTCCTCAACCACTTTGCTGAGCCGATGAATTTCGTCAACGAAAAAAATATCACCGTCGTTTAGGTTGGTAAGGATCGAGGCCAAGTCCCCGGCTCTCTCGATAGCCGGACCACTAGAGGTTCTGATGTTAACTTTCATCTCTTTGGCAATGATGTGAGCCAGGGTGGTCTTGCCTAGTCCAGGAGGGCCATAAAGCAAGATGTGTTCTGAAGCTTCTTTTCTTTTTTTTGCGGCTGATAAGGCAACGGTGAGAGCTTTTTTGATAGTAGATTGACCGATGAACTCATCCCAAGAGTCAGCTCTTAAATTTTTAAAAGTTTTTTCTGGTAATGACGATGGTTTTTTTGGTGAAGTCATTTTTGACCTAAATACTTGATAGCTTTTTTGATTTTATCTTCAATTTTGTCTTCCGGATTAGTAGATTGATTAAGGGCTTGATGCGCTTGGTGTTTGCTAAAACCAAGGCTGATTAGAGCTTGGATGGTTTCTGATGTTTCTGATGATTCGCCGAGGAGATCTAGATCATTTAAATCCCCTAGTTTGGGTTTGAGTTCGATGATGATTTTTTGAGCGTTCTTTTTACCCAGTCGCTTAACGCTGGTAAAGAAGTCAACATCGGCTTTGGAAACAGCAGTGGTAATGGCTGGTACCCCTTTATCGATTAAAGTAATGGCGGTTTTGGGGCCAATGCCGGAAATGTTAATTAGGAGTTTAAATAGGTAAAGATCTTCTTTGGAGGCAAAGCCATAAAGGTCAAGGGCGTCTTCTTTGACGTGGGTGTGAATGAAGAGGGTGGTGATTTTTTCTTTGATGATTTTTTGCTGAAGAGATGGAGGGGTAAATACTAGGTAGCCGACACCATTGACATCAATAATAATTGAGTCTTGGTCAAATGTTTTTGGTTTACCTGTTAGTTGGGCGATCATATATTGTAGATATTATACCTTAAGGTTCGGAACCAAGTGACCTTTCATTTTGTGAGTGAAGGCGTGAGTGAGGGCGACGGCGAGGGCGTCGGCGGTGTCGTCTGGTTTAGGGATGGTGGTTAATTTTAAGATAGTTTTTGTCATTTGTTGGACTTGGTTTTTGTCGGCCCGACCATAGCCAGTGACGGCCATTTTTATTTGGAGAGGTGAGTAGGAAAAACAAGCAAGCTGATTAATCTCTCCAGCTAGTAAGATGACTCCCCTAGCTTGACCGACTTTGATAATGGTGGTTTGATTTTTGAAAAAGAAGAGATCTTCGACAGCCAAGGCGTCTGGTTTGGTGGTTTTGATAATTTTATTAAAGCTATCAAAGAGGTCTTTAAGACGAGCAGAGTCTGACTTACCCGGTTTGGTTTCTAAACAACCGTAGTTCCCGACTGTTTGGTTGCCAGATTGATCGTTAATAATTCCCCAGCCAAGACGGGCACTGCCTGGATCGACGCCTAAAATTTTCATAGTTGTATTATAATACCTTTATGGATAAAACTTATAAAGCATCAGATCATGAGGGGAAGATTTACCAGAAATGGGAGGAGTCGGGGGCGTTTGCACCTAGTGTAAACGGGAAACCATTTACAATTATTATGCCGCCGCCGAATGCTAATGACCCGCTTCATGTGGGACATGCCATGTTTATCTCAGTTGAGGATATCTTTATTCGATATAAGAGAATGCAAGGGTTTAGCACTTTGTGGTTGCCGGGAACAGACCACGCTGGGATAGAAACACAGTTTGTTTTTGAGAAGAAATTAAAAAAACAGGATAAAAGTCGATTTGACTATGACAGGGAGACTTTGTATCAAATGATTTGGGATTATGTGCAAGAAAACTCTGAGGTGGCAATTAATCAAATGAAGAAGCTTGGAGCTAGTGCTGACTGGAAGAGGAAGAAGTTTTCCTTGGATAAAGATGTTGTTGAGAAAGTTCTTGATACTTTTATTCAGTTACATAAAGATGGGCTTATTTACAGGGACAACAAACTGGTTAATTTCTGTACTAGGTGTGGGACTGCATTTTCTAACTTGGAAGTTGTTCATACTGAGAAGAAATCTCCACTTTACTACATGAAGTATGGGCCATTTGTGTTAGCAACAACAAGGCCAGAAACTAAGTTTGGTGATACGGCAGTAGCCGTTCACCCCAAAGATAAGAGATATGCTAAATGGATTGGTAAGGAGATAGAAGTTGAGGGGTTGCTGGGTAAATTTATGATAAAAGTAGTGGCGGATGAGTATGTGGATCCTAAGTTTGGAACTGGAGTGGTGAAGATAACTCCGGCACATGACTTTAATGACTTTGAAGTGGGTAAGAGACATAAGTTGGAAGTTAAGCAGGTGATTGGTTTTGATGGAAGATTAAATAAACACTGTGGAGAGTATGCTGGCTTAACGGTGTTTTCGGCCAGAGAAAAAGTGGTAGAGGGTTTGGAGAAAAAAGGTTTGATGGAAAAAATTGACAAAGATTATGTTCACTCCGTGGGGAGTTGTTATCGATGTGGGCGAGCAATTGAACCTCTTCCCTTACCTCAGTTTTTTATTAAAGTGAAGAATTTAACCAAGACCGTGCTTAAAGCTTTGAAAGAAAAAAAGGTGAAAGTTTATGGTTCGGGACATGAGAAAATATTAAAACACTGGCTAGAAAACTTAAATGATTGGAATATTAGTCGACAGATAGTTTGGGGGATTCGAATTCCGGTGTGGTACTGCAAGAAGATTGAAGGTTCCGAACTAGCCCAATCAAAGATTGGGTTGGCTAAAGCCAGAAGTTCGGAACCCTGTTATGTTGTTAGTAAAGATAAGCCAAACAAATGTAGTAAGTGTGGTTCAACAACGTTTGCACGGGATGAGGATACTTTTGACACATGGTTTTCTTCTGCACAGTGGCCGGTGGTGACTTTAAAAACAGGCAAAAAATCTGATTTTGAGAAGTTTTATCCAACAGATTTGATGGAGACTGGATATGATATTCTTCCCTTCTGGGTGATGAGAATGTTGATGATGGGATTGTACTCAACTGGAAGAGTACCTTTTAAAAGTGTTTATCTTCATGGAATGGTGAGAGATGGTAGAGGACAAAAGATGAGTAAGAGTAAGGGTAATGTTATTAATCCGGTGGAGATTGTGGATAAGTATGGGGCCGATGCTCTAAGAATGGCCTTAGTGATGAGTAGTACGGCTGGAAATGATAAGTCTGTGGGGGATGAGACAATTAGAGGAATGAGAAATTTAACTAATAAGATTTGGAATGCGGCGAGGTTTGTGATGGAGTTTTTGCCGGAGACGGCTAATAATCAAGGTTCCGAAGAACCTTTTTCGGGTTCGAGTACGAACTCGAGTCCTCAAAGGTCTGGCCTTAAAGGAGTACCTTCAAGAACAGACCTTAGTCAACAAAGTTCGAAACCATCTAGTTTTGAAGGAGATAAAGAGTTTGAGGAAGAGATTTCCAAGATTGTAAATGAGGTGACCAAACAGCTTGAAGACTACAAGTTGGGGTTGGCGGCGGAAACGGTGTATAACCAGTTTTGGCATTGGTTTTGTGATGAGTCCATCGAGTCGGCTAAAGAAGGTAAAGTTAGCTACCCTGTTTTGATGAATGGATTAAAGACATTTTTGAAACTTCTTCATCCTTTTGTACCATTTGTAACAGAAGCAGTTTGGCAAGAACTTGGTGAAGAACAATTATTGATTACAAGTAAATGGCCTATTTAAAAGCGTTAAGTAAGAGCTTGTATAGACCAATAAAACCGGTGGTGAGTCCCCTGCTAAAAAAAATTACTTTAACTAAGGTTTTTAGTTTGTTGGTGTTAATTGGGGCTGGGGGCTTGTTGGTTAATGGCTTTTCAATTAAAGCTCAAGAGAGAGCTTCAAGGTGGCCTTGGTCAAGCAAGTCTCATAGTCAGATGGCTTTGGCTTGGTTTGAAGCGGGAGATGAAGATATGGCTCTTAATGAGTTGGAGGTGGCAAATAAGCTATTAATTGTAAAAACAAGAAGGGCAAAAAATAGCTTAAAGGAAGCAAATGATAAAGTTATGGAACCGGAGAAAATCCGGGAAGAGATTGTGGATTGGGAGAAAATTCTTGGTGAGATGCCTTCCTTTAAGGATGTGTTTTTGCGATTAGCAGTATTGAATTATCAGCTTTACAACGAAACTCAAGCTAGGGATTATTTTGAGAAAGCGGAGTATTTGGATCCAAATAATGAAGAAATTTTAGAAATCAAAAAAATTATTTTTTAGGCTCTTCTTTGGCTGGTTTGGTTTCTTCTTTTTTGTCGTCTGCCTTTTCCTCTGGTTTGACTTCTTCTTTAGTTTCCCCTTCTTTGACTTCAGCTTCTTCACCCTCAGCAACCTCTTCTTCGACTGGTTTAACCTCTTCCTCTTTGGCTGGTTCTTCAATCTTGACTAGCAAAGCTTCAAGGTCTTCTGAGACTAGTTTAACTTTTGAGCCAACCTTGATTTCTTTTAGGGAAATGCTTTGACCAATTTCTTCTAAACCAGTAATGTCTACTTCGAACTTATCTGGTAGATCAGAGGGTAGAGCCTCAACTTCAATTTCTTCGGTAAGCTGAAGAAGAATTCCACCTTTGTTGGTAGCTGGGGCCTCCCCTATTAATTCAACCGGAACGTTGACTGAAATAGCTTGAGTGAGGTCAACTTGTCTAAAATCTACGTGGAGATATTCATCGGTAACTGGGTGAAGTTGAGGGTTTTTAACAAGAACTGGTCTTGGTTTGGCTTCTTTTTCGATGGTGAGGTCTACTATTGAGGTTTCTCCAGCTTTTTCAAGAACTTTGTTAAAGTCTTTGGCATTAATCTTGATAGATTGAGACTTAACGCCCTTGCCGTATACGTTTGCTGGAATAAGACCGTCTTTGCGAAGGTTCTTGACCTTGCTACCAGTAATTATTCTTTTTGATGCCTGTAGTGTAATTTTGTCTGCCATAACTTGTGAATAATATCACTTACCTCTCAACAAAGTCAATGGTAAAGATGTTGTCAGTAGTCATATCTGATCTAAAAGTAACAACTTGGGGTGAAGATAAGGCTTGAGGGTTAACGGCGGCAACAGTTAAAAAACTGGGGTAGTTAACGATGGTTTCGATGGTGTCGTTGATAATACCTGGTTGTTTTGGGATTACGATAGCTAGTCTGCCTTGACTATTTTTGAGAGACAAGGCTTTGGGCAAACGATAAGTGATCTCTACATCTAAAGTATTTTTGACTGGAACTGTAACTGGAAAGCCAATAGTGGTTTTTTGGTTTTGAATCTTAAGATCAATGTCTTTGTTTATATTTAGTTTTGAGTCCCCTATTTTTACAGAAATTAATTTAGAGTTTTGAGGAATGTAGTCGCGAAGATAGGTTCTATAGATACCACCTGGCCAAGCGTCGGCTGGACTTTGGTTGTCATAGGTAATAGTGGTGACAGCTAAGATTTCTTTGTTTTTTAAAATAGTTAGTTGTTGCTGAATGTTCCTTTTGAGAAAGTAGTTGGCTTTGTTAATGCCAAGATTGGCTTCGACTAAGTAGGTGTAGTCGGTGGTGACTGGACGGTTGTCTGCTGGAGTTAGGTAAGGATCAAAAATCGTTCCGGCCCAGTTTTGCTCTAGAAGAATTTTTTGGCTGGGTTCATCATGAAGATAAACAAGAAGTTGCTTTTGGGCCAAACCAGTTTCGAAGCTTTGAGCAAACCTTAAAACGTCTGAGGCTGAAGAGTTTTTGAGTTTATTAAAGATTTCTCTGGATAAGGCTCCCAAGAAATCTTTTTTTTGAGTGGATCCTGGAAAAAAATCTATCTCGGAGCGATACTCGGCTCTTTCAAATAAGTTGTCTGCTGTGATTTCTTCGTTGTAGTCGGTAAGTTGAATTGGACCAGTGGCTTTTAGAAGTTCTTTGACAGCGGGTAAGTTAACGGCAATTACACCATCTACATTTCTTCCGGTAGTTTTGTTTAGAAACCACTCTGCTCTTTGAGCGGAGACAGTGAAGTCTGGATCCCAGTTACTATCCCTGAAAAACCAGGTGTTTTGACCTAAAAATTCTTTGATCGGAGCCGGAGGCTCGACAAAACCTTTTAGCTGGCCATCGGCGCTGTAGATATCTTCAACGCTAAAGTCTAGGAGCTTTCCTTTTTCAAAAGTGAGAAGGCCATATGAACCGATGAAGCCTCCAGTTGGCCTGATCTCTGAAGAATTTTGGAAGAGAAGAAGGTAGGTTTTTTTGGTGTCACTGGCTATTATTGATGGAACTAGGGGTAAAACTTTTCTAACTTGATCAATTTTTTGTCTTGCTAAAGGGAGTTCTTTTGTAAGAGTAATAAATTTTTGTGACATGTCAGTGGTGATGTCTAGCTCTAGTTGTTTGCCACTTTGAAGCTCTGATTCAACAAAAGAAAGTTCTTGATAACCTTGATCTAGATATACTTGAATTCTTTTTAATGCTTCTGTGATGTTCCCCTCTTGGTGGTGGAAAATTATCCCGGTTAAGAGTGTACCTGACTCCCCCGCTTTGGCTAAGTGAAGAGCTCCCTGACTAAGTTTGTCACCGATGTAGATTAGTCTATCTAGGTTGTCTGCGATTTCTTTTAAACCAATTAACCTAGCGGTTAAGTGTGAGCGGCGGAGAAGTTTTCGACTGGTTGAAAAGCTAGTTGAAGCTTTGCTGGCTAGCTTGGTAAGCTGATCAATTTGATCTAAGTTAGTAATTTGACTGGCTTTTTTTAGTGAGTTAACTCCTTGGTAGGCAAAAGCTCCCATTAGAATTGGTGGGGTGAGGATGGAAAAAATTAAGCCTAAAACTAGAACAGTTATGATTTTGGATTTTTGGGTAAATTTTTTTATGTTTAGTTTTAGAGATATCTTGGGTATGGTTATTTTTTTTAAATTTGGGGTGCTTGGTTTAGGAAGTCGAAGAAGTTTTTTAGTTTTTAGTTTTTTTGGTTCTAGGGTCTGGTTTGGTTTGTTTAGCTTTAGAGGTTTTGATGGAGTTATTCCAAGATCTTGGGCGGTGTATGTCCTCTCCTCTGATGGTTCAAGCTCTTTTGGGGTGTTTTTCTTTTTTTGATCAATTTTTTCCCCTCTTAACCAGTCAATGGTGTTTTGAATTCCCTCCTTTAAGTGGGTTTTTGGTTCCCAGCCAAGACTTGATTGAGACTTTATGGCTTTGTCTGAAATGGTTGGAGAGATGACTTCACCCTCCTCCCCAGTAAATTCAATTTTTAAGTTGTCATTGTTTTCTAGTTCTTTGATGGCGTAGGAAAAATTTAGAGAGGTGGTTTTTTCTGGATTAATTAGGGTGTAGATGTTGTTGATGGAACTTTGGGAGAACATGGCTTTGGTGAGACCATAAATTACGTCTGAGATATAGGTGGGATAAAGCTGAGTTAAGCCTTGGCCGTGAATTTTTAAGCTATTCCCCTGCTTTAAATCTAGAAATAATTTGGCGATGTCGTTGCCGGCTTCAAGATCCATTCTTGGCCCGTAGACATTTCCAAGCCTAACAATGCGAGCGTCGACATTGTGGCGATTGACGTATTCAAAAGTCAGAGCTTCTGAGAATCTTTTGGCTTCGTGGTGGGAGTAGGATTCTTCTTGTTTGTGACTTTCCCCAAAGTATTTATTAATGCTGGTGGAGGAGAGAAAACCTTGAAAAATATCCGTGGTAGAAGCGAGTAGGTATTTTGAGTTTTGAGTTTTGGCAATTTCTAGCAATTCTTTGGTTCCAAGTGAGTTAACCAAGAGGGTTTCAAGACTAACATCTAGGCCATTAATGTAGCTTTCTACTCCGGCTAGATGAAAAATGTAGTCTACTTTTGGAACAGGGGATTTGAAGGGCTTATTTAGATCGTGCTCTATAAAAATGAAGTTGTCTTTTTTTAGAAGCTCTTTGATGTTTTCTTTTTTACCCGTAGTCCAGTTGTCAACAGCCACGACCTTACAGTTTTGATGAATTAAACTTTCACAAAGATGAGAGCCAATGAAACCTGCGGCTCCTGCAACCAGCGCAGTTGGAAGATGAGGTGAAGAGTGAGCTTGATGATGGCTGGCGGTTGAAGTGGCAGGCATAAATTCTATTTATTCATGTTAACTGATAATCGCCCCAAGAGCAAGGTTTGATCTGCGGGAAATAGCGGGAATTATTGGCAAAGATAAACACCCTAGAGTGTGTGTAAAAATCAATATAAACTTGACTCATAGTTGGTCATTACATTTTTTTTGTTTGCTTTTCTTGAGTAGTTAATTTTTTGTCTTACTCTGTTAGTCTGTCTTTATTTCGTGCTTACTCTTTTATGTGAAGTCTTCTTGATAAGAATTATTAGCACAAAAAAAGCTCCTTTACGGAACTTTGTTAACCTATAGCTCAAGTATTTGAGTTTAATTTAGATGTTTATTTGGAGGCGTTGTCTAGGGCTTGGTTTAGGAGAGTGTCTGGTTCGGCGTTTTTCTCACGGGGAATCGCGGTGTAGCTAGTAGCAAGAGACAGCTCACCTTCAAGTTGGCGAATTTTAATTATTAGGGTTCTTAGGTTTGAGTCTTTTACTTTCCAGAGTCCGTTTAGTTGGTTGGCCACTAAAGCAGAGTCTACAAAAAAATTGCAGTTTTGAGTATTTTTAATTTTTTCTTTATTTTGGGTCAACCACTCTAAAGCCGAGATAACTGCACTATACTCAGCCACGTTATTCGTAGCCTTGCCAATAGTGCGACCAAGTTGGTAAATAATTTCTTGAGAGTCATTTTTGATAACCACCCCAATAGCTGCTGGCCCTGGATTTCCTCGTGAGCCCCCGTCGGTGTTGATGGTAAGGTTACTCATTTACTGGCTGGTCGTCTTCAATTGGAAGGGGTGGAGTGTTGGCTTCTGGGTCTTTAGGCTTGACTATTAAGTGCCTGTTTCTACCTTCTCCCTCTGACTCGGTAATTATGTCTGGATCAGCTTCTAGGATGAGGTGAACTGTTCTTCTTTCAAATGGATTTAGGTTAAAAAGAGCGATTGGTTCGTTTGAGAACTTAACTCGTTGGGCGGTGTCGTCGGCTAAGACCTTTAGAGACTCTTCTCTTTTTTGACGATAGTCGCCGATGTTTAAGATGGCTCTAGTCCAAGAACCAGACTCTTTGTAGGCAATAAGGCCGATCATTAGCTGGAGAGCTGCTAGAGTATCTCCGTGATAACCGATAAGGATACCTGAGTCGGCTTCTGGTAGTTTGATGTCAACACTGAAGGTGTTGGCTTCGTCTTCTTTGACAGTGATGGCTTCTGGGGTGATGTCGAGTTTGGATAGAAGGTCTTTGGTGATTTTTTCTAGAGATTTTTTCATAACTGTTTATTTTTCAAGTATAGTTGCTGAATTAACATAAAGACAGAGAAGGTGAGCCAGTAAAGAACTAGACCAGAGGGGAACTTGAAACCAATAAAAATAGTCATTAAGGGCATCATGTAGAGCATTTGTGACTGCATGGCGGCGGCCATGTCGTCTGTTTCTTCCTTAGTTTTTTTGGTTTGTTCTTTGGTGGCTTTGGCTGCCGGCATCATTAATTTGCTGGATAAGAATTGGGCGACTGCGGCGGCTATTAGAAATAAACCTGGCAATCTGTTGATAGTGTATTTTAAGAACTTGATGTCTTTGATGACAAATAAATCTGGTTGAGTTAAGTCTAGGTATAAAAATTTAGTGTTTAAAGTAAACTCTTTTGAAAGTTTTAAGCCTTGATAGAGAAGGTTGTTTAAAGTCTCGACTATGTTTCCCTCTGGTTTTAAAACTTGATTGAAGGCTTGAAACAAAGCGATGAGAATAACTATCTGAACTATTTGAGGTAAACATCCAGAGGCGGGGTTGACGCCGTGTTTTTTGTAAAATTCTAGTTGCTTTTGAGCAAATTGTTGCTTGTCTTTAGAGTACTTGCTCTTTAACTTAGCTAGCTCTGGCTGGAGGCTTTTTAGTTTTTGGGCTGATTTTAATGAAGGAAGAGTGAGGGGAGTGAGGGCACCTCTAATAAATAAAGTTAAACCAATAATGGCTAGGCCTAAATTTTGACCCAAAAATTGGTAGAAAAAAATTAAGGCATTAACTAGTGGTTGATAAAAAATTGTGTTCCACATAATAAAAATTGTTCCTAGGTTACGAACCAAAATTTCGGAAGGTTTGTAACCTTACCCTTCAAGGCTTGGAACCTTGTCTATTCCTCCTTGATTCCAAGGGTGACATTTAAAAATCCTCCTAATACCAAGGAGGCTACCTCTTAATATACCATATTTGTTAATAGCTTGATAGGAATAATCTGAACAAGTGGGTGAGAATCTACAGTTTTTGGAGTTTTTGGTCAAACTTTGATATATATTAATTGTTTTGAGAAGAATTTTTTTCATTTAAAGTGATTTTTAGTTCTTTTTTTATTTGATTTAGAGTTTTACCTTTTATATTGGATTTTGCAATGATCAAAATTGATTGGCCATTTTTAAATTTTTTAAGAATTGGTGTGACGGCTTGACGAAGAAGTCTTTTGACCCTGTTTCTATCGACCGCTTCTTTAGAAATTTTTTTGGAGACAATAAAACCTATTTTGGGAGGGGTTGGAGAAGTAGCTCCAAGTATTTTAACAATAAATAGGGGGGAGTGAAGGGTGTTGGAAGATAAAAAAAGTTTTGGAATTAAGTAGCCAGGAAGACGATTATCTTTGTTTAGCATCAAGCGGTTAGTTTTTTTCTACCTTTGGCTCGGCGTCTTTTGATTAAGTTTCTGCCAGTTCGTGACCTCATCCTAGAGAAAAAGCCATGAACTTTTGAGCGACGACGTTTTTTGGGTTGGAATGTTTGTTTCATACTGGCTGATTATAGCATAATCCCACACCAAGGTTCCGAACTCGGAAGTTCGGAACCCATCTAGCTTCAAGAACTAACCTTGTTATTTATATGTTGACAGGGTGTGGATAACTATGTATGTTTATATTGAGATGGGTTTTCCATTAAGGTTGAGCCCTGCCTACAATATTATGAATATAGAAAGTTTATGGGCAGCGGTGTTAGCTGACCTTGAGTTAAATTTATCCCCTGGAAATTTTACGACCTGGATAGCTCCCTTGAAAGCAGTGGAGTTAAAAGGTGGTAGTGACGAGAAGTTTTCTCTTGTGGTGGGGTGCCCCTCTGTTTTTCATAAAAACCAAGTTTCTGATAGGTATGTTGGAAAAATTCAAACTGTGGTTGAAGAGAGTTTGAAAACTAAGTGCGAAGTTGAACTTTTGGTGGTTAGTATTGATAAACCGAACAGTGGTGATAACGAGATAAGTGACGATCTTTTTTCTGTTGATACTGATAAGATGGCTTTAGAGGCATACGAGAATGGTTTTTATAAGGCTGGTTTGAGCCCAGGGCTTACTTTTGATAACTTTGCGGTTTCGAGCAGTAATGAAGTGGCTCATGCGGGAGCGAGGACTGCGGCTAGTAAGCCTGGGCAAGTTTATCACCTAATTTTTATTTATGGCGGAGTAGGGGTGGGAAAGACTCACTTGATGCAAGCAGTAGGGCATGAAATGTTGAAAAAAAACCCTGATCAGTCAATTGTTTATTGCACTGGAGAAGAGTTTACAAATGAGATTATTGAAGCGATTCGAAATAGATCGACCCCTGTTTTTAGACAAAAGTATAGAAAAGCTAGAGCTCTATTTCTTGACGATGTTCAGTTTATTGGCGGAAAAGAGAAGGTTCAGGAGGAATTTTTTCATACCTTTAATGCTGTGATAAAAGAAGGGGGACAAGTTATATTGACCAGCGATAGGCTTCCTAGTGAAATTGTTGGACTAGAAGATAGACTAAGAAGCCGGTTTGAAGGGGGGTTAACTGTTGATGTCCAGGAGCCTGGGTTTGAGCTACGGGCAGCAATATTATTGATAAAGGCTCAACAAATGGGGGTTGAGTTACCGATGAAGGTGGCTCAGATGATCGCGGCTAATGTGGAGTCGACCAGGAAACTTGAAGGGATTTTGTTAAGGTTGAGTGGAGAGGTTTTGACTAGAAAAGAGCCTTTAACTGAGGAGTTGGCGATGGCCCTACTTAATAAAATTGGGGGAGAGGCTGAGGTGTCTAGAAAAACTGTGACTCCGAAACAAGTTTTAAATGAAGTTTCAAAATTTTACCAAGTAAAGCCGGCTGAACTTAAGGGTAGCAGGAGGTTAAGGGCGGTGGTTTTACCAAGGCAAGTGGTGATGTATTTGCTTAGAAAAGAGTTAAATTTGCCTTTAAAAGAGGCGGGTAAACTTTTGGGGGGAAGAGATCACACAACTATTATCCATGGCCAAGATAAAGTTTCCAAGATGTTACCGAGTTCGGAAAAGTTAAGAATGGATATTTCTGTGATTAGAAAAAGCTTGTATAGGTAGTGGATAAGTTTTGATCGAGTGGGGATAAGTTTTCAAGTTATCCACAACTTTGATAGTTATCCACAAATTGTTCACAATTGTTTCCACAAAAAGATGTGGGTTTTGCACAAGAAAATATCCCAAAGACACTTGACGAAAAATCGTTTATAATGAAGATATTAACACTGCCTACTAAAGACTACTACTAAGTATTAATAAAGGAGAAGAGATGAAAGTTTCGTTATTGCAAGAGAATTTAGCCAAAGGGGTGATGATGGTTGGTAGGATGGTAGCAAGTAAGGCGCAGTTGCCGGTTTTATCTAATATTTTGCTGGTAACAGAGTCTGGAAAGTTAAGAGTGTCAGCAACAAATTTAGAAACAGGAATGAATGTGTGGATTTCCTCAAAGATAGATGAGCCTGGAAAGATTACGGTGCCTGCTAAGATATTTATGGAGCTGGTGAGCTCTTTACCTAAAGAGACAGTTATTCTTGAGACTGAGGGAGAGAAGATTAAGGTGACTTGCGGCAAGTTTAAAGCAACGGTTAATGGGATATTGGCTGAAGAGTTTCCTGAGGTACCAAGTCTAAAAAGTGGGAGTAAAAAAGGAGTTGAGTCTTTAAAGATAAAAACAAGCGTTTTTGAGAGCTTTATCGATCAAGTGGCTATGGCAGCTGGAGTGGATGAAGCAAGGCCAATTTTTACTGGAGTGAAGTGGGAGATAGGTAAAAACATTAAGCTAGCAGCTACAGATGGTTACCGTTTGAGCGTAAAGAAGATTAAGGGGGTGTCATGGTCTGGAGAGAAAAAAGAGATGATAGTGCCGGCTAAGGCATTAATGGAGATAACCAAGATCGTTTCTAAGGTAGATGATGATGAAGTGTTAGTAGCGGTGACGGATAAAGATAAGCAGTTAATACTGGCTCTTAAAGATGTTGAGGTGGTAACTAGGTTGATTGAGGGAGAGTTCCCTGATTTTGAGAAGATAATTCCAACAACAGCAAGTAGTACGGTTGAACTTGATAGAGAGGAGTTGACTCAGGCGGTGAGGGCGGTGGCCATCTTTGCTAGAGATAGTGCCAACATTGTTAAGTTTAAGGTGACGGATAAATATTTATTGATTTCGGCAAATGCCCCACAAGTGGGAGAGAACGAGGTCGGAGTGAGTGTTGAAAGAAAGGGAGAAGAGACAGAGATAGCTTTTAATAGTAGATATTTATTAGAAATTTTATCTTTGGTGAAGGCTGAGAGATTAACTTTATCGATGTCTGGGCCGTTAAATCCTGGTGTTTTTAGGGAAGTTCCTGACCAAGACTTTTTACATATTATTATGCCGGTGAGGGTGCAGGGGTAGAGTCGTTAGGTTCCGAACTGCCTTTCGCTGGCGCTGCAGGCCGCTGAAAGTTCGGAACCGTGGCCGGTGAGGGTGCAGGGGTAGATGTTGGGTTGGTTGCGGGGGCGGGCTGTTTGTTGGCCAGTACTTCTTTGGGGTCACTGGTGATAAGAGCGTGTTCGTCTGGTGAGGCAACCACCTTTACAGCTACGTGGTTTTGACCAGCGAAGATAATACCGTGGCCAATGCCGGCCCCTAAAAGTAAGTGTTTTTCTCCTTCGGAAAGGTAAAAGATTTTAGCTAGCTTGTCGATAGCGGCGGTACTTTGTTTCATTAAAATTTGAATTGAAGAGTTGGTGACGATGGCTTTGCCGTAGTCTGAGGAGAGAAAGTCTTCGACATCTTGAGTGATGGTGGTTAAACCCAGATAGTATTTCCTGGCCCTTTTGGCCATGGAGTAGAGGAAGCTAGCTGAGTCTGGGTATTTCATCATGTACCAAGCCTCGTCGACGACTAGTAGCCTTTTTTTTAGGTCTTTTTTAACTTTTGTCCAGATGTGATCTAGAATCATGAACATGGCAATAGGGCGAAGGGCATCTTCTAGTTCCTGAATAGAGAAAACAGTAAAAGTGTTTTGAATGTCAACATTGGTGTGTTGGTCAAAGATGCCCCGAAAGGAGCCTTTGACAAATTTTTCTAGGCGAGCGGCCAAGTTAAGGGCAGCGGTTTCTTCCATGCCGATTAAAACTTTATACAGGTCTTCAAGGAGAGGGGGTTCTTTTTTTTGAGTGGCAGGGTCGGGGGTGATGCCTTTTTGTTTGTAGGTTAAGATAATACTTCTATCTAGAAGAGCTTCTTCTTGAGGGGAGAGGTCACCCATGATGATTTTAAAGAGGGAGTGAAGAGAGAGAATTTTTTGGGAAAGTTCGTTTTGACCTTCTTCATAAACTTGAGATAGGTCAAAGGGGTTTATTTTTGAAGTAGATTTAAAAGAAAATTGAATGTATTGACCGCCCACGGATTCACAGAGTTTTTGATACTCGTTTTCAGGATCGATAATGATGACTTCAGTGTCAAACATTAATGACCTTAGGGCTTCAAGTTTAACAAGGTATGATTTACCAGCACCAGATTTAGCAAAGACGACGGAGTTAGCGTTTTCAAGAGAAAATCGGTCGAGAATAATGAGAGAACTGTTGTGCTGATTGATGCCGTACAAAACACCCGTATCTTGAGTTAACTCTGAAGAGGTAAAGGGAAAAGTGGTGGCTAGAGAGGTGGTGTCCATGTTTCTGGTGATCATTAGTCGATCTTGAGCTAAAGGGAGAGTGGTTTTGAAGGCGTCATTCATTTGAAGGCTGGCTGGTTTGGCAATGATCATGAGCGAGCCTAGGGCTGATTGAACTTGTTTGGTAATTTTATTTAATTCTTCTAAGGAGTCGGCAGGGATAGTAATGTAGAGGCCAAATTGAAAGAATCTCTCAGAGCCTTTAGCTAACTCAATTTGAAGAGACCTGGCATCTTCTAGTTGAACTTTGGTGGAGACGTCGGCAATTTTACCCCTTTCAATGTCTGACTGGATCTCGGCCTCCATTTCCCCGACTTTTCTTCTTAGATCACTCATGATGCCACGGCCATCGATGGGGTAGATATACATGGAAATATTAAGAGAGTGTCTAAAGTTGATTAAGGGGGAGAGCCAGTTGGCGTTGACAAAGCGAGGGTAGCCAGAGACAAAAAGGGTGCGAAAGTAGGTGTTGTCAATTTTTTGGTGAGAAAAGTCAATTTCGATGGCTGAGGGGGCAATTATATCCTGGACAGAGGTGACTCCTCGGGAGAACTGATCTTGTTCAAAGCTGGTTTCTTGTTTGGTTTGTTTCGGGGTGGCCTGAGAAGCCGGGTTTGGGGTTGGCGAGTCACCTGGTTTTTGATCAGCTTTTGGGGTCGATGGAGGTTTTTTGGGTAGAGAAAGATTAAGTTTCATTTTGAGTAGGAGTATCTTTTGATATGGAAGCATTGACAATGGCAACTTCTGATTCTGAGCGATTGGTGAAATCGACATTGCCAGAATTGGGATTGTAGTAGTTGAAAAAGAGTTTAATTAGTTGTGGGGTGGTGAGTTGCTTGGTTTTTAAACCAAGCCGAGAGAGTTGGGTGATGAGGTGATCTTTTTTTGGAATTAGGCTAGTTTTGGCTTTTTCAATCAGGACACTTTTGTCTAGGGTAAAGTTTTTTTGTTTTTTAAAAGCGGTAGATAAAGTAGAAGAGACGCCCATTTCTAAACTAGAAAAAGGAAGAGATAGGTAAAACTTTTTGTCTAAGACCTCATTTTCTTTGACGGTTTGTTGGATAAATTGATAGTATTTTTCCAGTTGAGTTTTAAGGAGGGGGTTGGTGATTCTTTGTTTTTGAGCATTTAAAAGACCAAGGTAAGAGTTGATGTTTTTCTTTTGAGAAGTAATTAAAATTTGAACTGGAAAGTTTAGAGAGTTTAGAAGACCAGCGTAGGCGTAGATGGTGGCGTCTTGTTCTCCCTCTGAAAGTAAAGAAAAGTTAACTGCTGATGTTTGAAGAATGATACAGGCAGAGCCATCTTTTAAGACAATCATGTCCTCTCGAATGTCTTCGATGTCCATGTGACTTTGAGTGCTGGTTTTGATTTGAGTGGCAGGCATTATTTAGCTTGAATTTTTATAGGAGGAATTATCTCTCCCTTGGCTTCGAGTTTGATTATATCAAAGCTTTGATCTTGGTGCTCGGAAGCGATTTGGTAAACCCCGTCGGGTAAGGGGGTGGCGATAAAAAATTGACCCAACTTGTTGGCTCTTAGGGCTCGAACAGGGAGATCCTTACTATCCCTAATTTCGATAATGACATTGGGAATAATTTTGCCGTTTTTGTCTAGAGTAATGCCGGAGATGAGATTCGGTTTAGTTGGCTTTTGAGGCATGATGTAGTCACCGGTAAACGAAGCAGGAGTGGTTTTTTGCTGGACTACTGGTTTTGGTTGAATTAAAACGGTTTTTTTAACTATGGGCGAAGGTTTTGATTTTTTAGTTGATTTGAGGTCATTTGTCTTCAAGTTATTATTAATAGTTGGGGTTGGGTGAACTTTGGTTGGCATGGCTGCGGTTGTGGTTGATTGAATTGGTTTGGTGGCGTGAGGGAGGAGACACATCTGGGGGTGGTGAAGTTTTCTAACCCTAACACCATTAATTTGAGAGTTAATTACTGGAACAAGTTCGGTTTCGGTAACAGTGGGTAGTTTTTTGGAGCTAGAGTCAAGGGCGCCAAAAAGGTTTTTGATGTAGTCTAAGTATTTTTGTTCTGATTGATCAAAGATAGTGGCGGGGGTTTGGGGAAGTGTTTTTAAGTAGTCTTGAAGTTGAGTGGACAAGTGTTGGGATTGTTGAGAATCTGTTGAGGCTACTTTGAGGGGAGAGAAAATATCTAGAGTTTTGGGAGAGGCTTTGAAGATAAATTGAGTGGGGGCGTAGATAGATTTGAAAAAATTGATGATCCACTTATCTAGGGGGCGTTCTTCAAAAGGAATAAAGGCTAAGGCGAAACCAAAAAAGGCTGTAAGGGGTCCGAGCATCCATTTGAATAGAAAAAACATTTTGGAAGAAAAAATAATCCAAGCTAAAACAATGCCAACGGCCAATTCGGAGAATTGTTTTAAGGTCATGTCTCCGACTAGGTGAAACTTATAGCCGGTGACGTGCTGGGGAATGGGATGTTGTTGCATAAGTTACTAACTTCATTATATGGAGGCTTTTTAATATTGACAAGAAAAGAGAAACTAAATTGAAGTTTTTATTATTTGTCCATAAAAATTTATGGCATAAAGTTGACCATCTGCGTATCCTAGAATTGATCGTAGAGTTTTATCTTTAAGAGAGGGAATTGCCTTAAAGATGGGGTTGGTGGTTAGTGGGGTAATGGTTGCTTGGACAACCCCTTCATTGGAGTTTTTGAGAATAACCAACTCGGAGTCATTGATCCAGTAGACACCCAAGGCCTTTTTTATATTTAGAGTTTGTTCAGAGAGATCAGGTAAATTAATGATGGAAAAAGATTGAGAGGAAATAGTACAAATAGAAATTTTATTTGGAGAAGTAAAGTAGCGATTGGCATTTTTTGTAAAAGTAGTGGTTGATGTGGGGAGGTTATAGATAGATACTTGACTTAAATCCTCTCCATCAGCATAAGAAAACAATAAAATATTTTGACTTGAGAGAACCTCTAGATCAGTGGCTGTAGTAGTAGTGAGTTTTTTTGGAATAGGATTTTCAAGAGAAAGGTAGTATAGGTCAGTAGTTCTTTTTATGACATTTAAGTTAGCTAAAAGATAAAGCTCGGCGGAGTTTGAGCTAAAAGAAACACTAACTATAGGAGAGATATTTTTAAGGTCAATTGTTTGATTTTGGTTGTTATTGAGGTTTTTGATTATAAGATTATTTTTGTTTTGTTTATCAATGATTGCCAAACTAGAATTGAGGTGAGAGAAAGATTCAACAGGTTTTGAATAAATTGTGGTGGTTTCTTCGGGGGTAATTTTAATTAGAGAGCCATCTATTTGATTGATCGCATAGAAAAGGTTTGGGGCGGAAAGATTAATAGAATTAAAGTTGGGGGGTTGATTGACCTTAATAATTGATATGTCATTGAGGGGTGTGGGGGTGGACTGGAGAGGGGGAGGGGCAAGCTGCTGGTTTTTTTTATTAGAAAAGATAATTAAAAATAAAATAGTTATTAGTAAGAAAATAAATACAATAATTAAGCCAATTTTAGGCCTTGAGTGTTGGTGTAAATTTGTGATTATGGGTTGCATTGTTCGGCGAGACTACATTTATTAAGATGAAATTTTGCTTCAAGGTCTTCTGGGGCACAAACAGGGTTACCCCCTTCGTAAATCTCGAAATGAAGATGTTCTGGGGTAGTAGTAGCGTTTAGTCCGGTTTTATCGGTGGTGGCAACTACTTGGCCGACGGAGACTGACTCACCAGCCTGAACGTAAAGGGCACAGTTGTGGGAGTAGTAATAGGTTCGACCATCTTTACCAACAATTGAAAAGTTAATTCCAGCGTTTTTATGGTTGAACTCAACATGGCCAATAACACCAGACACGTATGCAATAACTGGAGCACCGACAACTTGATCTGATCCCGTCATGCCAACACCAAAGCCAATGTCGGTGGCCCAACTGGCGTCTCCCCAATGAGTGCAGGAAAGCCAATAATCAGAGCGAGCAACAGGAAAGGCATATTGGCCATCATCAGAAAAAAGAATACTGCCTGGGGTGGGTGGAGGTTGGTCAGATAAAGCGCATTCGTAGGAAATTTTTTCTGAGGAGTTTTCTTCTGAAGAAGGGGATTGATGAAATGAGTCTTCAGGGGTAAAAGGGAGAAAAAAAGCGGAATTGATGGTTTGTTGTTGTTGGTGAATTATTAGAGCGGTGGGGATGATGGCACCGCCGATGCCGACTAAGGTTAAGCTGGTGGCAGTGGCGGCAGCGGCGGTGCCGGAAAGAGAAGAGAAAAACCCGGATATTGCCGAGCCTGCAGAACCAACAATGGCAGCGATATTGGGAAGATTATAGCCAAAGATTGCTCCTAAGGAGGTGCCGATGAGGCCGCCGGCAAAGAAGCCAACAACGGTTCCAAGTCCAGGAAGAATCAGGGTGCCAATAAAGGCCCCTAAAAGAGAGCCAGCGAACCCCCAAAGACTACCAAAAAGGGCGGCGCTTAAAGCTTTAAGGGTGCTTAAAAGGGTTTGAAGGGCTTTGGCGCCAGCACCGGCCGAGTCGCCATATTGAGACTCTTTTTCTCTTTTTTCTTTGAGTTTTCTTAAAGTGGATTTAAAAAATGAAAAGGCAAATTTTAAGACGACTAAAGGGATGCCAATACCGCTGGCGGTGCCAAGAATTGTGCCCCCAAGGTCGGTGAGGAACTTGATACTTAATTTTTTACCCAACCAGGCAATACTGCGACCAGTTTGTTTGATTGTCCAAGCACCAACCCTTTTTCTAATTCCATTCGGACTCCATTTATTCCAAAAAGATTTGGTTTTCATTCTGGCTAAACGGAGGCGGGCAATGCGATGACGACGCTCAGGAGTTTTAACTTTGGCGCTTCTAGCCCATGATTTTACGTCCTTTTTAACCTTGCTTTTAACACTACTGACGGCATTATTAAACCTCATTCTGGGGGCGATAGCCCAGCCAAGAGGATTGGTTTGTTTAAATTCACTCACGGCTTTGGTAAAGTCTTTATAGTGACCATCGACTTTGGTATAAAAATTAAAAGGATGTTCGAGAATTTTATTGGCACCGATTAAGGATTTTTGATGAGCTTTGTAGATGGGGTGATAGAGTTTTTGGGCAACAAAGACTTGAGGCTTGAGAGTGGCAGCAGAGAGATGGCCGGAGAGCCCCATTTGATGGGTAGGGTCGGTGGGTGTAGAAACAAGGTCGTGAATTCTTGAAACTTCAGTTTGGAGGTCTTTAGAGAGGCGTTCATCAGCTGAGGAAAAACCGGACTTGGTATAAGCAAGAGCGAGGGGGGAGACACCCATGGCATTTGCTTGGCGAATAGTTTTGGCATCGACTCCCGGCTTGAAAGGGGTAAAGGGGGTGGTTCGGGGAAGGGGGTCGGTAGAAGCTTGAACATAGTGATGGACTTGGTCGGTATTTTTGAGTAAAGTGTTGGCAAATTGGGCAACCACAACCTGATTTAAACCAAATTTATCAGATTGAGCGGCCAAGTCTTTGATGGCCTGGTTGATTCTATTGGGAGTTGGATGATTGATAATGTCTGGCTGGTTTCTTAGGTGTTGAAGCATTTGAGAAGCTTGTTCCGGTTTGATACCAAAGTCACTTTCTAAGCCTTCAAGAAGTTGGGTGGCAAGAACTTCGCTATCAAGAGGTTTTGGAGTCTTTTTGGCGGCGGCTTTGGCGGCGTTTTGGGCGTCTTCGTTAGTGAGGTTTTCTCCGATGGATGAGGCAATTTGGTCGCGAATTTTTTGAGGAATTAGATTATTAAACTTGTTATTGAATTCTGCCTCTCTTTGAATGGCTTTGGCTATGGCTAGCTCTTTGGCATCTTGATAGCTTTCTGGGTCAAGATTGGGGGTTTGTTTGAGTTCCTGAATAACTTGATGGCTAATTTGATCTGAGACCTCTTGAGCCATTTGTTGGCGGAATTCTTCAGGATAGGAGCTGTCAACAATTTTTAGAATGGCGGAGCCAACTTGATTGACAATACCATTTTTTACGAGATTTAGGTAGTAATTTGAGCGAGAAGAATCTTGGTCGGGCATAGCTATAATTAGTATAGCAGAGGAGGGGTTGTTCGGCTCACATGAAGGTTACGAACCTTCATGTAGAAACTATTCTAAGGATAGCTTTGTAAGTTTTTGGGCTATATTTTCTTTGGTGGGGGAGGAAAGAAAACTTGAATAATTCTTGGTTAGTTTTAAGACATATTCCGGATACAGCCAGTCTGTGGGATCGGTTTTTTTAAGATATTCTGGTAGAGAAGAATATGAGGTTTTGTGGAGATGAATGTATTTTGAGAGTTGCAATAACTGTTCACTGGAATCAACAACTACATTTTTGTAGCGACCCTGGAAGATAGCGCCGGAATGTTTGTGATGGCTTTGAAAGTACATGGCATAGGTAATCATTAATCTTCGCATAAGATTAGAAATGTTGGTTTTATTGTCTGCAGTGGGCATGGGTTTTAAAATGAAGTGAAAGTGGTTGGGCATGAGACAGTAGGCAACAATTCTAACGGAGTCAACATGAAGGTTACGAACCTTACTGTAGGGTTTTTGGACGGTGTCTTTGTAGGAGAAATATTTGGCAGTAGGGAATTTTAGGTAGTAGATGAGAATTTCAATGAAAGTGTCGTAATCTTTTTTGTCTTTAAAGATTTTATGTTTGTAAGCACCACGATTAAAGATGTGATAAAAATGTTGAGGTCTGAAATTTCTATTGTAATACTCACTGGGCATTAATTTAAGTATAGCACATGAAGGTTACGAACCTTACTGTAGCGCGAGGGCTTGGGGTGTTACATGAAGGTTACGAACCTTCATGTAGGAGCTGGTGCTTGAGGGCTTCGACTTCTTCTTTTGATTGGGTCTCGTCGATTTTGACTAGAAGTTTGTTAAAGATTTCATTTTCGGCGTTGGTGAAGTCTTTTTTCTCGTAGTTGGCTTCTCCTTTGGTCATCTCATCAAACATTTGGTCTTGCTTGGCTTTGACCAGAACTTGATAGCTCATGGAGATAGCTTGCCAACATTGGGTGGATATTAAGAACTGCTGAGATTCTGACATTGAAGGTAGGGCATCTAAAACTTTTTGTTTGGTTTTATTGTTTAAGGGAGTAATGGTAACTAGTTGTTTTAAAGAGATTGGCAACATATTTTAAATAAATGATGATTTATATTGTTCTTGCTGTTCTTGGCTTAAGTTTTGGGCTAGGGGGGGCAAGCTGCCGAAGATGGCATATAGAACAGCTAAGTCCATGCCGTGAACTGAACTAGGGTTGGCTAAAATATGAGCTTTTAATTTATCGCTATTGCCCTTGCTAAATTTGTCTGGGCTTGTTCCTTCGGAAATATCTTTAACTTCGTCTTGAGTGGGTTGAGGTAGATCAGCGCTGTCTATCATATCTTTGGAGTATGGATTTTGTTTTAAGCCGGCTAAAGAAACAGCTCCAAGTTCGGCCAATTTGTCTTTGCTGATATTCTCTCTTTTGTAGGTTTGCACAGCCTGATCTCTTAATTCTTTTTGAGCCTCAGCAACTCTCTTTTTAACCTCAGTGTTTTTTAGGGCTAAGTTTTTAGAGTTAGTCATCAAAGTGGAGTAATGAGTATTACTTGGAAGAGGAAGATCATTAACTAAGTAATTGTCTAAGTGAAATTTGGTGTAAGCATCTATGTTATTAAGACTCATAGAAATACCTGATGTTTTGATGTCATCGATGGCATCTATTCGAGCTTGAGCGTTGGCCAACACGTGGTAATGTTTAAGAACTTCTGGATCGTCATCGCCAAGCTCAGTTTTTATTTGATCTTCAGCTTGAGCTTTATATTTTGAAAGATCTTCTCTGTCAGAAACATCTTTTTTGTAGTCTAACGGATCTTTACCCTCTTTAAATTGAGGTTTGCCAGTGGTTGGGTCAAGAATAAGCGTGCCATCTTCGTTGTGTTTAAAGAAGGTGGTGATGGCGGTTGAGATGTCTGTCTCAGTGGCTTTTTGGCCTTTGAGTTGGTCTAATTTTTTGCCGTGAGCAATAAGAGTGGCAAGTTGTTTAGGGTTGGCTTTAGAGAGGTCTAAATTTTCAAATTTTTCTAGAACCGGTAAAATTTCTGACTCTGAACTGATTTGGTCAAGTCTTCGTAAAAGTAGGGTGTGGGCGGCGTCGATTTTTAGAGTCCAAGGGCCATCTTTGAGTTGATTTATGATGCCTGTAGATTCTCCTGCAACTAAAGCAACTCTTTGAGGGTCGGTTAGAGTATCAAGAGCTTTTAGAAAGGCTTCGGGGGAGGAGGAGTCTGGATTAAGAGTGATTGGCAGTCCTAAGCTGTTTAAGTAGGTGGATAAGTCTTTAAAAGAGGTGGGGTCATTTAAGGCGACGGAGATAATGGTTTCGTAATCGGAAGCTTGAGACGAGGTAAGGTCTTTATGGATGTATTTTCTATAGTCGTCTAAAGAATTGATATCGGCGGCGGTTTCGGCGTGTCTTTGAAAACCGCCTTTTCGAAGTTCGGCTAGGCTGTCTTGAGAACAAGCTTCGGCGATGCCAGCAAAGCCTTTGTTTTTGGCTTGTTCAATGAGAGCGGTTTTGCCACTGACTTCGGAAGCCTCACTAGTAATTAACCTTTCTAGGTTGGTGCTAGTGCCGGCTTCGATAAAGGCAAGTAGGGCTTTAGTTTCGGCTGGTGTGGTTCTTAAGTCAAATTTAGCAATTCTTTCAGGAGTTAGGCCACCCATAAAGTTTAGTTGTTTGTTTTCACTTTTTTTTGATAATCTAAAATTTTCTGGTTGAACGTGGCCAAACCAGCGATCCCTCATAGCTAATTGAAGGCTTAATCGTCTTAATATTCTAAGATTACTGATGGGAATGATGGCTCCACGAAAAAGTTTGTGTTCGTTTTGGAGGTGCTGGCGGGTGAGTAGAGCAAGTTCTTGAGGGTCTGATTCTCTGTTAAGACTAATTTTCCCTAAGCCTGCTTTCCATTTTGATTCGCCGGAGTAAGCTCTGATTAAGAAGTTATTAATATCGTTTTGAGAATTAAATGTACCGCCGGTAAGGGTGGTAATTTCGGCGGGGGGGTAACCGTTTTGACCAAAGACGGTTAGAAAAGCCAAGAGTCTTTTGGTGTTTTCTGGGTCACCATCAAAATTATCTTTATTGTTTTGAAGCTCAATGATTCTTTTTTGAAAGCCGGTGAATTCTTGGCCGGTTTTTTTCTGATCTTGATCCCAAATAGTAACAACTCTTTCTATTAGAGATTTTTGGCGCTTGTGGATTCGACTAACATTAACTTCGCGGTTTCCCGTTTTCCCATGAACATTATAGAAATCCTTAACCTCAGCCTTTCCGGATCGGGGAGCTTCGGATATTTGAGGAACAACTTTGGTCATAATTATTTTGTTTAACAACCATTGTAGTATTAAAGTCGAGATTTAGTCAATTGATTGGTATAATATGACATATGGCGGATAAGGAGGCTA